>CAZSOG010000465.1:0-5156 GCA_964607555.1 uncultured Pirellulaceae bacterium
CGAAACGTGAACGCCCCGGGATCCGTCAGTTGGTTGGAGGCATCGCCGCGTTGGATTCTTAGGCTGCCACATACGCGCACGGCGTGCGCATCTGCCAATCAGAGAACGTGACAGTGTCGACGACGCGCGCGTTTTACCAGGCGGTGCCGCGGAGCCCGCGGTCGCCGGTGGGGTAGCGCATTTCGTTGAAATAGCGGGCGTGAAAAGCGCCCGTGTAGCGCGGATAGAACCAGTCGTTATCCGGAAAACGGTGGTGCGCGTTATATGGATTCGCGGGCATGGTCCGCGCCGGTTGGCGTGAGACGGGCCGGGTTCGCCGCGCGCGGTAGCGACCGTACCGGCCGGCCGACGCGAATTGGGCCGCTGCCAGCCAGACAACCACGCTAACTGCCAAGACCCATACGCCACGGTTGACTTTTGTCATCATGCTTCTCCCTGATGCGAAAAAGGAACATACACGTATAGCATGCGAATCACCGTCGCGCGGGTAAAATCGGCTTGCATTGAATCACTCGATTCGCGATAGTAGACGTCTGTCTACTAGTTGGAGCGAGTGTCCCAAGTTTGGAAGGATCGGACATGGACGTTACGGGGTTCCTGGAACAAGTGAAGTCGCACCCCCAATATGGTGGCCAGCTCGTCCATCTGGAGTCGCTTCCCGAGCGTGCGGGACGGTATGGCGAGCCGGCGGACCCTTTGCCGCAAGCGATCACGACGCTGCTGGCCGGGCGCGGCATCGAGCAACTGTATGCGCACCAGGCGGAAGCGGTTGATGCGGCGCGCGCGGGTGCCGATTGGGTGGTTGTTACGGGCACGGCCAGCGGCAAGACGTTGTGCTACAACCTGCCGATCTTGGAGGCTTGTCTGGCCGATTCCCACGCGCGGGCATTGTACCTGTTCCCGACCAAGGCGTTGGCGCAAGACCAGCTGAAAGGGCTGTTGGAGCTGAGCGCCGTGGAGCCGACCGTCGCGGCACGCATCCGGCCGGGAGTATACGACGGCGACACGCCGACCGCGCAACGACGCCGGATCAAAGCCGAAGCGAATCTGGTCCTGTCCAATCCGGACATGTTGCACGCGTCGATCCTGCCCTACCATCCCAAGTGGAGTCGCTTTTTTAGCGAGTTGCGTTATATCGTGCTCGACGAGGTGCATACGTATCGCGGCATCCTCGGCGCGCATGTCGCATGCGTGTTGCGCCGTCTGCTGCGCGTCTGCCGGCATTATGGATCCCATCCGGTCTTTTTATCGGCCAGCGCCACGATCGCGAACCCAGGGGAACTGGCCACGCGTCTTATTGGCCGGCCGGTGCGCGTGATTGACAATGATGGGTCACCGTGCGGCGCCAAATATTTCGCGCTCTGGAATCCCACGGTATCCGGCCTGGACCATCTCGCGCGCGGCAGTGCCACGGACGATGCCGTCTGGCTGATGGCCGACGCGATCCACGCCGGCGCCCAGGCACTGACGTTCACGCGTACTCGGCAAGCGACCGAGCTGGTCTATCGATACGTCCAGCAGGCGCTGCGCGATCAAGGGTCGCCATACGCCGATCAGGTACGTGCATACCGCGGTGGCTACTTGCCCGAGGAACGCCGTCAGATCGAGCAGCAGTTGTTCGCCGGCGCGTTGCGCGGCGTCGCCGCCACCAACGCGTTGGAGCTGGGGATCGACATCGGATCATTGGACATGACCCTGCTGGTACACTATCCCGGCACCATCGCCAGCACCTGGCAACAGGCGGGACGCAGTGGCCGCCGAGGTGACGAAAGCCTGGCGGTCTTGCTGGCCGGAAACGATCCGGTCGACCAGTATCTGCTGCGGCACCCGGACTATTTCTTTGCCCAATCACCGGAGCATGCCGTCGTTGATCCGGAGAACCCCTATGTCTTGGCTAAACACCTGAGGGCGGCCGCGTTCGAGTTACCGTTGGAGGAAGCGGATATTGGCCAGTTCGGAAACCTGGCTCCCGAGGTTGTCCGGATCCTGGTCGACGCCGAACAATTGGCACGTATCGATGGCGTCGTTTATTCTTCGGGCACGATGAACCCGGCACAGCAGATCAGCCTGCGGCACATGAGTGATAACACCTTCAGCATTGTGCTCCACCGTCCACCGCGGGCCGATCATCAGTCGGAAACGCGTGCCGCGGGCCGGCAATCGGCGGAGATTCTACGGAGTCGCGCTCGATCGGCCGGAACGGCGCGTCGGCAGGGCGGCACGCCACCGGAACACGAGGTGATTGCGAACGTCGACGCGATCAGCGCGCCGGAACTTGTCTATCCAGAAGCGATCTACTTGCACGATGGGCAGACTTATTTCGTGCGCGAACTGGATCTCGACGGCAAGGTTGCCTATGTCCAACGGCGCGAAGTGGACTACTACACCCAAGCGGTTCTCGACAGCAGTGTCGACTTGAAACTCGAACGGACGGCATCCGAGTTCGGAACGGTGGCACGCCTCGGGTTCGGCGAAGTCGACGTGACGTGGAAAACGGTCGCGTTCAAGAAAATCAAGTTCGAGACGCGCGAAAATATCGGTTTTGGCTCGGTCGACCTGCCCGCGCAGACGCTGCCGACCACCGCGTTGTGGCTGACACCCAACGCGGCCGTGCGTGCACGGATGAAAAAGGCCGGCTATCGAATGAGTGAAGGGTTGTGCGGCCTGCGTAATCTCGCGGTGGTCGCCCTGCCACTGGTCGCGATGTGCGACAGCCGTGATATCAGCGGCGTGGTCGATAGCAAGAATTTGGGCACCAGTTCACTGATACTCTACGATCGCTATCCGGGTGGACTAGGCTACTGCGAAAAGGGGTATGCGCGGATCGAGCAACTGTTGAAGATCTGCCAACAGATGGTGCGGCAATGCCCGTGCGACGATGGTTGTCCCAGCTGCGTGGGGCTGCCCAACCTGCGTCCGGCCATCCACAGCGATCCCGATTTGACGCGCGGCTATCCGATCCCGGACAAGGCGGCAACGATCCAGTTATTGGCGTGTCTCGATGCGTGCGCGGTGGACGATGAGGGTAATGATCCCTGTCCAGCCACCGCTGATGATCTCGATTCAAACCCCGGTCCTTTGGCAAAAGTCGAGCCATGCTGAGCGATCATGTCATGTCCCAATTGGGGGAACTGAATCGCCGTCGCGCGGCCGGGCCGGGCACTGACGAATCGGTCCGCGCAATCGCCTCGCTGCCACGCATGGTCGACGCGGACAGCGCCAGTGAACCGGTGGATCAGCTACCGGCCGGATCCGAGTCGGTCACGGCGGCCGGCAAGCATTGGGTGCGCAAAGTACCCGTCATTGGTCTGTGGCCTGGTGTTGAGAAGTGCCTGCGCGACTGGCCGGAAAGGCAACGTGTGCCCGGCGCGGAACCACCAAAGCGATTCGCGGAACTGGAAGCCCTGCTGCGTTGGTTTCCGCGGTCGACCGCCTTTCTGGACCTCGAGACGTGCGGATTCGCCGGATCGATGGTCTTTCTGATCGGCGTGATTCACCATGATCACGAGCAACTGGTCCTGACGCAATTGTTGGCACGCCACTACGGCGAGGAAAAGTCCATTTTGCACGGTCTGTGCGACATCCTGGCCGATCAGCGTGTGCTGGTCACATTCAATGGGAAGAGTTTCGATTGGCCGATGGTCGTGGACCGGCTGACGCTGCACCGGATCGAGGATCGAGTGGTCGAGTTGTCCACCGCGTGGGTCCATTGCGACCTGTTACATCACGCGCGACGACGGTGGCGGCGGAAACTGCCGGACTGCAAACTGCAGACGTTGGAACGATACCTGTGCGGGCGGCGGCGGGTTGATGACATCGCCGGGCGGGAGATCCCGGAAGCGTATCACGATTTTGTCCGGTCGGGCGACGCGTGGCTTGTACGCCGCGTGCTTCATCACAACGCGCTGGATCTGGTCACCTTGATTCAGCTTTCGCGCGGACTGGTCGTGCCGGCCGCCGTAACGGTTCACGGACCAGAAGAAAAAAGGGAACACTAATCGACGCTAATTCCCGCTAATATCGGACAAACTCATCTTGAAATGCCTTCGGCTTTTCCACGACCTGCCGCACTCATGTTGTGTGTGTCAGACTTTCCAGGGCGGGAGGCCCGCAACCCACAAGGGAGTACGCCCTTGTTCCGCGGCGCTCCCGTTGTTCGCTTCGAGACATGCACGCACGGTGCGCGCATGTGGCAGCCTAAGAACCCAGGACGGTATCATTAGTGTTGATCAGTGAAGATTATTGTTCCTTGATAGCAGGTGTCGTGAACGGCTACCGGCCGCCGAGCGATCTTGATGCGCGGCGTCGGTTTGCACGGATTTTAGGCGTGAGTCCACGTCCTCGGATGCGGGCGCTCCCCACGTGGGTGTGGGGTGACGATCGTGTCCATCCATGGTTGTCAGGTCGGCGACGATAGCGCCAGCGATGAAACATGTACCGAGCAAGACCACGACGCGTAGAGTGTGCATCGAACCGACCTCGAAGTCCGCGTTGCCAAACAGAGTAAGTCCCCTCTAAATCAGTTTAGGTCACGATTCGAGGTCGGGCCGGTCGCGGGACGTGATTTGGCAGTAAGCAATCAGACCGTTGCCAATGGAGGAAGTTGAACTTGGTCACCGTTCACGGATACTTGCTCGATTGAACATAACGTCTCATATTCTTGCCAGGTAGTTTTCTTGCCAGATCTTCTCCGCGGATTCCTGGTCGCACGACGGCGCGCGAAGAGGAGGCAAGAGTCGCGGGGCAACAAAAAAAGGTCGCAGCACGTTTCACTGGAAGAAACGCGATACGACCTTTATTATCTCAAACCCTCGGCCGATTGCGACGAGTGGAGTCGCTGCGAGAATGGCGGGAGTCTAGCGTGCACTTGCACCAGCCGTTGATGACCCCGGCCAACGCATAAAAGTTGGTCCCTCTGCCGGAATGGCGACCGACGGGATTTGAGTCGTCTACTAATAGTCTAATTCATCCTGGCCCTCGAAGCGATGAATATGATGAAATAAATCGGCAGAATCGCGCGTGATCCTTGGGTCTATTTCGAGGAATCCCGGAATCAGGCGTTTTCCGCGCCGGAAACCACGCGGCCAACCACGGAACGATTGCGCGCGATGGAAACTGTTGCCCGCGGCGATCTCGTCCGCGATGCACGCGTTTCG
>CAZSOG010000466.1:0-5144 GCA_964607555.1 uncultured Pirellulaceae bacterium
CGTCGTAAGTTATTAGTGCAGAGTACCTTCTGAATTTACGAACAGACACTAGCTAGTATAACAGAGTATACTGACTTTGTTGACAATGTTCGCACGGCACGGCATGCCGGGTCGCACGAGCGGTCCGCATGGAGAGGTGGTTGCTTCCGTCTCGGGCAAATGACGATTCCAGCAGGGCACGAAACGGGAGAATGGACGATGGAACGTGGAACTGAGTTTAGCGGCGGCGTGCAAGTCCTCTTTCTGGTTGGCATGATGGTTGGCGCAATATGGGCGGGAAGATACGCGGACGGGCAGGAGCGGGCACTGCCGTGGCACCTCGATCGGTTGGTCCCGCTGCACCAACGACTGGGCCCACCCAAGCCCGGCGAGTGGCTTGCGGAGCACGCGGAGGCTGGACAGACCTATCGCCAATACGTGGCTGGCCGGCCGATTCGTCCCGACCGAAAACGCCGTGTGGTATACGTGCAGCCGTTGGGTAAGTTTTCCACCGCACAACGGCGCATTGTCGACCTGACGGCAAAGTTCCTGGGAATTTACTACGTGCTTCCGGTCAAGGTTCAGTCAGGATTGACGCTCAGCATCATTCCGCCTGACGCGCGACGGACGCACCCAACGTGGGGCGATCAACAGATTCTGTCAACTTACGTTTTGGATCACGTGTTGAAGCCGCGATTGCCGGACGATGCTTGTGTCGAAATCGCGTTGACCAATGCCGATCTGTGGCCAGGTAAAGGGTGGAACTTCGTTTTCGGACAGGCTTCACTACGTGACCGTGTTGGCGTTTGGTCGCTCTACCGGCACGGCGATCCGGCAGCGGGTGACGAGGCCTTTCGGACGTGCCTCCTCCGCACGCTCAAAACCGCCACGCACGAAACCGGACATATGTTTTCGATGGCCCATTGCACCCTGTACGAATGCAATATGTGCGGCTCGAACAGTCGTAGCGAAGCCGATCGTCGCCCGCTGCTGCTGTGCCCCGAATGTCTCGCTAAACTCTGCTACGCGATGGACGCCGATCCGGAAGCTCGCTTTGTCAAGCTCATCCAATTCTGCCGCGATCACCAGCTTGTGGCACAGCAAAGCGCCTACCAGGCCTCCCTTGATGCCCTGCCTCAAGAACCGGCGCACCAATGACCGGCTGGTCGAGGTGAGTGCGATTCGCGATGGCGGTCGTTTCCCGAACGCGCCGGCGTCCGCGTCGTCTTGGTTGCTTATGGAGGGGAGAATACTTGGGAGTGGCGGTGCGCGGTGGGGAGGCGGGGAAGTGCGCAGGGACATGCGGTTGGGGCGGGGTCGCGGTCCGTTCGGAGAACCGACCTACCTGTGCCGCCCAACTGGATATCGGGCGGCGCGCGACCAGACGGGCGCGCCATTCGTGGCAAAATGGGTAATTTACGTGGATTAAAAGATGAGTTGGCGTGCGTGGGACGCGTTGATTTGCCGGCGGGCCGGTTTCGGGGGAAGCGGGTGGTTGATGAATCTGCTATGCTGAAGCGATTTCGCGAATTTCCGATACATGTGCGGGGAACGCCGTGATTCGGGCGTTCGTGCGGTCGTCCTCATTGAGAACGTGTCCCATAAACTTGGTTTCCAACACGTGCGCTGGGCATCCACGTCCGTCGATGAAGCGGATCAACGCGTTTGTCGAGGCAGTTTTGCGACGAGCTCTCACCGAAAGATCATTCAGCACGTAGGCGCGGATATTATGCAACACGTGGAAAACGGGCGGGTCGCGACGGTGTGCCCACCGGCAGAAGATCGGATTGAGTCGCGGGCCCGGTCGTTTGGCGATACACCATCGAGCCAGACGCTCGCTGACAGGTCACCGCGTGGCCCTCTGGCAACGCTATGTGGCGTACAGATTTTAGCGACGAGTACCTACCTTCCGGACGCGGTCGTACGCAACGAAGACCTGGCTCGTCTGGGATGCGATCCCGAGTGGATTATTCAGCGCACGGGCATCGAACGACGCCATCACGCGGCCCCCGATCAGGCGACGAGCGATTTGGCGTACGCGGCAGCGGTGCGCTGTCTGGATCGTGCGCGCGTGTCGGCTGACGAGGTCGACATGATCCTCGTGGCGACGATCACACCCGACTATGCCACGCCCTCGACTGCCTGCACTGTCCAGCGTCATCTGGGGGTACGTGCGTCGGCGATGGATATCAATGCCGCCTGTTCCGGTTTTGTTTATGCGTTAGTGACGGGCATGCAGTTCATCAAGACGGGCTGTTGCCGGCGTGTGTTGGTCATTGGCAGCGACGTCATGTCGCGCATCATCGACCCGAATGACAAGAAAACGTACCCGTTGTTCGGGGATGGTGCCGGCGCGGTCCTCCTGGGTCCGGGAGGCACCGATCAGGGTTTTATCACGTACTCACTTGGCTCCGAGGGTGACGGTGGTGATTTATTGCGTGTACCGGCGGGTGGTTCGCGCGAGCCACTGACAGTCGAAGGATTGCGTGACGGCCGACAGTACATTTACATGGACGGCAGGGCCGTGTTCAAATGGGCAGTGCGGATGATACACGATGTCGTCACGGACGTCGTCGCGCACGCCGAGATGAACGTAAGTGACCTGGACCTGGTGGTGATGCACCAGGCAAATCGTAGAATTCTCGATGCTGCGGCGGACAATCTGGGGATCGATCGAGAGAAAATCGTGATCAATCTGGATCGCTGTGGCAACACCACGGCCGCGAGTATCCCGCTGGCACTTGATCATGCCCACCGTGCCGGGCGACTCGCGCGTGGAGACCGTGTTTTGATCATGGGCTTTGGTGCCGGCCTGACTTGGGGCGCCGGAGTGCTACGTTTTTGACACGACTATCTTAGCTTAGAACCTGTAACAAGACTCCTTCGGCAGAGTGTCTACCCGCTTCTTCGACGGACGGGGACGTCCGGCGTACCTGTTTGAAAACAGGTTTGTGGCAAACTTTTGGTTCCTGGCCGGTAAAACCGAGACGAACCGCATGGCAAAGACAAAGAACTTACCGCGACGCAGTGACGTGAAACAGGCGGACAGCTGGGATCTCTCGAGTCTGTTCGCGAGTGATGAACAGTGGGAAGAATCGTCGCGTCGGTTCGAGCGACGGCTCGACGGTTACGACAAGTTCAAGGGTCATTTGGGGGACGATGCGGCAACGCTCGCCAAATGCCTGCGCTTCGACCGCGACTTGGATCGACTCGGGGAGCGGCTGGGCGTCTACGCGTTCTTGAAGACGGCCGAGGATCAGGCCAATAGCACCTACCAGCGCATGATGGGACGATCTCACAATCTCGCGTCGCGCGCCGGTGTGAAGGCCAGTTTCATGCGTCCCGAGCTTCTGGCGCTGTCCAAGGTGAAAATTCAAGCTCTGATGGGCGACGGCCGGTTGAAGCCATTTCGATTGCAGCTGGAACGTCTGCTGCGCTACAAGCAACACACCCTTGGCAAGAAAGAAGAGTCGCTATTGGCGATGCAGGGCGAGATGACGAGAACCCCGAGCCACGCATTTCGCCAGCTGCACGATGCGGACATGAAATTCGGTACGGTCACCGATGAAAATGGGGAGCGGATCGAGTTAAGCAACGCGACATTCGGGCAGTTACTGGTGTCGCCAAAACGACGCGTCCGACAGAACGCGTTCCACCAGTACTATCGCCAGTTCGCGGCGCACGAGAACACGCTGGCGGCAACACTCAGCGGCTCGATTCTCACGGATGTCTACTACGCGCGGGCGCGGCGTTACCCGAGTTCGCTCGATGCCGCGCTCTTTCCCGACAATGTTCCACGATCCGTGTACGAGAACCTGATCGCCGCGGTCCGGAGTCAATTGTCCAGTGTCCATCGCTACTATGAAGTCCGGCGCCGGAAGATGCATCTCAAGCAGCTGCATTTCTATGACACCTATGTGCCGATTCTCAGCGAACTGCGGACGCGCCGCACTTGGGAGCAGGCCGTGGACCTCACGGTGCGCGCGCTCGAACCGCTCGGCTCCGAATACTGCTCGGTCCTGGAACAAGGCCTGCGTGGGCGATGGTGCGATCGGTACCCAAACGCCGGCAAGCAGAGCGGCGCATTCAGTTGCGGAACGTATGATGCCGATCCGTACATTCTGATGAACTACAAGCCGGACGTGCCCGATGATCTGTTCACGCTCGCGCACGAGGCCGGCCATTCGATGCACTCGTACTACTCGGCCAAACACCAACCCTACCTGTATTACGACTACACGATTTTTGTGGCGGAGGTGGCGAGCACGTTCAACGAACAGCTTGTTGGGACGTACATGCTGGAAAATGCGCAGTGCGACGAAGAACGCGCGTACTTGATCAATCGCGAGTTGGATGCCATGCGCGCGACGCTTGTGCGGCAGACGATGTTCGCGGAGTTTGAAAAGACGACCCATGAAATGGCGGAAGCGGGCGAACCGCTGACCGTCCAGGCATTCAAGGACGTCTATGGGAGACTGCTGAAAGATTACCTTGGCCCCGCCATGGTGATTGACGACGAGCTACGTCTCGAGTGCTTGCGCATTCCCCATTTCTATCGCGCTTATTATGTCTACAAGTACGCGACCGGCATGTCCGCTGCCATCGCGCTGAGCCAGCGCGTCCTGCAGGGTGGGAAACGCGAGTTGAATGACTACCTGCGATTCTTGAAGTCGGGCTGCATCAAGGAGCCCCTGCCGCTGCTCCAGGACGCCGGCGTCGATATGACTCAACCCGCACCGATCGAAACGGCCCTCCGCCGGTTCGATCAACTTGTCGACGAGCTCGATGCGCTCCTGTGATTTGATCTCCTGACTCTCCTGAACACGACTTGGCCTGAAAAGTGTAAGATGAAGGTACGGGCCTGTCGTGGAAACGGATTGACACCTGACGGGGGTGTGATACGGTTAGAGACATTATGGGCGGAAACTTGATGATCTTGAATCAAGTTTTTGGATCGGACTACGCATAGGTTGTGGACGGGGTGCCGACGGACAAGGATGTCCATCGTACCCGGCACCCCGAACACGGTCGGACCCGGGACTGCTGCCGCCTGGGGATCCGTCAGTTGGTTGGAGGTGAAACCTCGTTAGAGACCTTATGGGCGGGAATATGATGATCTTGAGTCAAGTTTTTGGGTCGAGGTTTTGCCGTCCGTACGGGACCGA
>CAZSOG010000467.1:0-5138 GCA_964607555.1 uncultured Pirellulaceae bacterium
CATCAACTCCCGTGGCGGCTGAACCTCGACCCAAAAACTTGACTCAAGATCATCAGATTTCCGCCCATAAGGTCTCTAATGCGGGCTGCGCCCGCAAGACCATAGACTGGAGGCTGTAGGGTTCACGGCGTAAAGTCCTGGGAAAACATGCGTGCACGGTGCGCGCATCATGCAGCCTAAGAATCTACGGGATCTAACGTGCCAGCACGAGCACGACGCCGCCTTCGTTATCGGCGATGCAGTCCCAATCGGTACGGCAGCGGACATGGAGACGGCCGGTGCAGGGCGCGTAAAAGTCACCGGAGCAATCCAGCGCGAACGGATCCGTCAGTTCATCACCGTGCAGAATCACGGCTTCAAGACACTTCCCTTCGACATGTTCAACGCCGCCAGCCGCGGAGCGTCGGGCGCGCGACCAGGAACCTTCCGTTCGATAGTGGTAACGCCGTCCCGCCACAACCTGGACGCCGGTCGCCTGATACCCGCGGGCCGCGACAATGCGAACTCGGACGGACCGCGCGAAGGGAAGTTCGTGAAACGGTTTTTCCCAGTCCCAGGAACAAAGGTCAACTCGATAGCCTTTGACCAGATGATCGAGCGTGAAGCGGTATTCGAATTCCAACTCGCGCCACACAGGCTGGAACTGCGTGGTGAACCGATCCTCGCGCCGTGTCAAATAGGCTTGCCCGACTTTTCGAAAACACGTTCGATAATTCGTATCATGGAACAGAAAATGGCAGAGAAACCAGTTCCAGCAATAAAACTGTTTGATCTTCTCGAGGGCGCGCTCGTCTCCCTGATTCCAATCAGCGACGGAAATCCGGCCCGCCAGGCCGGCACAACGGTTCTCCTTGTCACTGAATTGTTGGAACAATTGCCGCGTTGCCTGCCCGCCGGCGAGCGTCTGTGCAATGGTCATGCGGGACTTGGATTGGAGTTGCTGGAGCATCTCTGCCGAGCAATTCACGCCCTGTTTCCGATCGGCTCCAAGCGCGAAGAGCTGTGCCATCCCTTCCTGATACCAGAGCGGCCCGGTAACGCCAAATGTCTGGCCACAGTAGGCGTGAACGATTTCATGTTCAACGACCCCCTTCTTACTTGACGCGAAAACACGCACGATGTTTCGCGCGTGGATGCCGTGCCCGACCTGTCGGGCTTGCGTGGCCCCCTCGACTCGCGCGATGACCAGACGCGCCAGCGGATTCGGCAATTGGCTGTCTTTCCATTGCCCGGGATCGTCGACCACGAAACACTCAAGGGGCCCGCGCACCGGTCGCTTCCAGTAGGCAGATACATCCGCGAGCACGGACTTGACTCGATCGGCCAGCGCGTTGGTTGACGTCGCTGACAGATCCGTATGGATGATCAACGGCGCAATCTTGTAGGTGCAATGTGTGCTTCCACACGGCACATGCTCGCCGCCCACGACCGTTGGTGAGTTGACGACCGGAAGCGTGAAGAAACTGATGAGTCCAAACAACAACATACCAGCGCGCGGGTACGGAACGGACATCAGCAAATCACCTCGGACCTTTCGACAACAAATCTAGCGCAGATGACGCTCGTCGCCGAAGAAATCGAAAGACGAGAGAGACAAGTGGAGTGGGTCACATCACGTACGTGACATACACTGTATCTCATCCATGACAGAAGAGAACACCTGATCATCCTGCGGGTGAATCGGTAGGCTCACCAAAACAGCAACCGGTCTCTATTCTACCCTGACACACAGGAATCGCAACCACACGTTCGGGGAGAATCCAGAATGCGGGGCCGCAAAGATGCAATTCAAACCGACAAATCAATCTTAGAACCTGTGACAAAACTGCTTCGGCAGAGTGTTTATCCGCTTCTTCGACGGACGTGGACGTCCATCGTACATGTTAGATTCTTAGGCTGCCACATGCGCGCACCGTGCGCGCATGATTCGAAGCGAACAACGGGAGCGCCGCGGAACGACGGCGTACTCCCTTGTGGGTTGCGGGCCATCCGCATTAGGCGTTCTATCAGCGCGACCACTTTGCTAGTTCAGCGGCCGCCCATTGCGGTGTCTTGTCCGCGTGGCAGCCGTTGCAGCTGTTGGGATCGCCATACTTGATCGTGTCGGCTGGGGAGATGAACGCAAACGTGTGGTTGCGAGATTCGCCGGCGACGGAATTCTTGCCGGTCTTTGGCATGTGACATTCGATACAGCGACTGCCGACGCTGGTCGGTGCGTGGTGCGTATGTTCGGAGATGTTCGCATAGTCCAATCCGGCGGACTTCTCCGGTGCGTGGCACGTAAGACACAGAGCGTTCGTTGCGCCTGACTTGATGGTTGACAGGTGGTGACGCGAGCCGTGCGAGTCGTGGCAGTCGAGGCATTGCAGTCCGGAATGGTACATCACGCTTTGCAGGAACGTGTTGCCCTGAACGCGGTTCTTGTGGGCGGTGCCATTGTGCCAGAATTCCGCGGTCTGTTTGCCCTGTGTGGGTTCGACCCCGGTCCAGAACTTCGCCAGGTCCATTCCCGGCTGATAGCCCACGGCCCATGCATACTCGGTTCCCGGCGGCTTGCCCGCCAAGTGGCATGACAGACATATGTCGATCGATCGGTCCCGGCTCAGACGCGTCGGATTGACAATGTTGGTCGCCGCCGGTTTCTCCACGTGGGCCTTGCCCGGCCCGTGGCAGCTCTCGCACGCGATATTCAACTCGGTCCAACTCGCGGCGGCCGCGTCGACACCCGTACTATGGCAGCCGGCGCACAACTTGAAGTTCGAGCGGTCTTTCCAGTCCTTGTGATAAGGATACCACCAGTCGTTCTTGCCGCGGTACGGTTGCCACTCCTTCTTCGCGACGCTCCACTGCGCCGGAAACACGACTTCGACACCGTTCACCTCGCCGATGAAACGCTGCTTCCATTGGCTGCCAATTACCCACTTGACGTCCTTCAATTCGAATCCGCGATGCGGGCTCGGCTGACTGAAGTCCGCGCGGATCGTCCGATTCGGACCGTCGGCGATTGCCGGTTGGATCATCTTCGCATGCAGCGTGTGTTTCCAACCATCGTAGTAGTCTCGATGACACTCAATGCACGCTTTCGATCCGACGTACTGCTTTTGATCGATCCGACGCCAGCGTGTCGTGCCCGCGGTTGCATCAGATCGTGTGCCGTCACCGGCTCCCACATGCGTATTCTGTTTCGAAGGGGGCGTCAGCGTTTGTGCCAATGCCATGGACGCGAAAAAAGTAACCATGCCGACCCACACCAAGTACTTCATTTCTTCTTCCTGTTCTTCTTCTCGGGCTGTCCCAAGCCGAAATACAACTTCATGCGCGCGACATACCCGCCGTGGTCGAATTGGCACGCCTTAATTGCGTCGGCGTACGGTTCCGTGCCGGCCCCGATCCAATCGATGATGTTCAGGATCTTCAGCGAGGCGTAGGAGCTGTTCTTCAACATAGCGTTCCAGCAATGCTGCGCGGTTGACTTGTCACCGTCACGGTAGACGATCCACGCGGCCATCGCACGCACGTGGTCGGACTTGTCGCTAAGACGCTTCCGAATGATCTTCATGTCCAGCGGCGCTCGTTGCTGTAAATTGAAGCAACCAACAATTGCCCAGTATCGAATCCCCGAATCCGGGTTGGTCAGGTCACGATAAAACGCGGGCAGATTGGCGGGGTTCTGCGCCAACGCCAATCCGGCAGTCTGCAGGTAGCCCTTCAGGTCATAGAGTGATGGGTCACGAACCAGTTCGTAGATTGTCTTGCCGGCCTCCTCGGCGCGTTTGACGATTTCGCTTTCCGGAAGCAACGCGGCGTCGAAATGGTCCAGTTGCCACTGGTCCAGCGCCTTGCTGAGTCGCGCGACTTCCTTGGCATACTTCGGGTCGCCGGCCAGGTTATGGACGTTGTCCGGGTCCACCGTGGTATCGTACAACTCCACCATCGGTTTGGTGCCGAAGAATCGTCCGGTGATCGCGTTCGTCTTGCCGGCGCGATAGTACTGCTCCCACGCTTGCGTGGCACGCATCTTCCAGAGATAGTTGAGGTGCTGGCCCCACGGTGCGTACGGCATGTAGTTTCTGATGAAAAGAAACCGTTTGTCGTGGATCGCGCGTGCGTTGTCGCAGCGCTCATCCATGCGCGTCCGGTAGCTGACGTGATAATCGCGTTTTTCCACGTGGGGACCAAGGAAGATCTTCCCTTGCAGATAATCCGGAGTGTCGGCCCCGCAGAGGCTCAGCCAGGTTTTCGTCATATCGATAAAGCTGACAAGGCGATCGATCTTGCTGCCCGGCGCGGCGGGGCGCAGGGCCTTGAACTTGTCCGGAATACGGATGACTAAAGGGCTGTGCGTGCCGCTGTCAAATAAGAACCGCTTGCTTCGGGGCATGACGCCGCCATGATCGGAGTTGTAAATAACGATCGTGTTTTCGGCGAGTCCGGCGCGTTTCAGTTCCGCCAAGGCCTTACCAATGTCGGCATCCATTTTCTTGACTTGATCATGGTAGTGTGCATAGTTCTTGCGGATTTCAGGAATGTCCGGATGGTATTTCGCGAGCCGCACATCCTCGGGCCGGTGCGTCGTATGATCGATATCTCCAAAGGCTTTCGATTCGTGAGACTTCGTGTTGTTGATGATCATGAAAAATGGCTGCCGACTCTTCAGCTGGTCCCAGTCCACTTTACTGGTATCCCATGCGCTGCGATCGTCGCGGCCGCCGATGTTATAGTCGGTCTTGCGTGCGTTACCGACAAAATAGCCGGCCTTCTTGAGCAGGTCCGGGTAGTACTTGATCGTGTCGTGCGGAATCAGATACCGGCTGCGCATCGGCTCCGTGCCCATGGAAATGGCATGAACTCCGGTGATCCACGTACTTCGAGTCGGCGCGCAGACGGGCACGTTGGCGTAGCAGTGCATGTACTGAAACCCCTCGGCGGCCAACGCATCGATGTTCGGCGTTTCCGCGTACGGGTTGCCGTAACAACCGACCCAATTCACGTTATTGTCCTCGCTCGTCAGCCAGAGGATATTGGGCCGTTCGGCGGCGGGTGACCTGGTAGCAAGGACCAGGATCGCGACGCCCCATGCAACGAGCATGCATGCCGCGTGAGTTTTGGAAGCTCTCATGATGCGTGTTCTCCGATGG
>CAZSOG010000468.1:0-5134 GCA_964607555.1 uncultured Pirellulaceae bacterium
TGTCGGGTGGGGACAACGTGAGTCGGCCGCTGATTTTTCGCGCGTCTTGACACAGTTCGTCGACGTCGTGGCCTGCCGCGCCAAGCAACATGCGCGGGTCGCGGAACTGGCACGCTATGCCCGGGTGCCCGTGATCAACGCATTAACGGATCAGTTTCACCCGTGCCAGGCCCTGGCCGACTTGTACACGTTATCCGAGCTGCGTGCCGAAGGCTTCGACGGCGCGAAGTTCGCTTTCGTTGGCGACGCGAATAACGTGGCGCGCAGCCTGGCCGTCGCCTGTGCTCGATTGGGAGTTCAATTTGCGCTTGCCGCGCCCGATGCCTACCAGTTCGACATGGCGTTTCTGAAGCGGATGGAAGCCGAATTCCCCGGTCTTGACCTTATGCAGACGACCGACCCGCGCGCGGCGGTGCGCAACGCGGATGTGATTTACACGGATGTCTGGGCCAGCATGGGCCAGGAAGAAGAACACGACGTGCGCATGCGGGCATTCGCGTCGTATCAAGTCAACCAGACGCTGATGGCCACCGCGCCGGCGTACGCCCGGTTCATGCATTGCCTGCCGGCGCGCCGTGGTGAGGAGGTGACCGACCGCGTGATCGACAGCCCGCAAAGTGTGGTCGTGCGGCAGGCGGCCAACCGCATGCACGCCCAAAAAGGACTGCTCGTCTGGCTGGTGGAAAACGCGTGATCGGGTGGCGGCCTTTCGATACACGAAGTGGACTCGTGCATGCATAATATACAAAAAAACACGGGTCTAACACAATGGCAGTCCAAAATCCCGTGAACGGTTATGGCAAGAATATATGACCATACCTCCTTGCCGTTCAAAATCCCGCGCGCCCGCGCGAATGACTGCCGCGCAAGAAGCGGCACCGCATTCAGCCAAACACTTACTTTTTCTTATTTCTAATTTTTTATTTTTTATTTTTTATTTTACTTTCTCTTCCGACCGTGTCTGACGCAGATGCCGGCGCACGCGCCAGAGGTCTCTGAAGACACGCAGCGCCTGGCGGCGCAGGTTGAGTTGGCTGCCGGGTTGATCGGACCAGTTGATCGGGACTTCGACCACGTTGTACTTGAGCTGCCGGGCCAGCGCGAGAATCTCAATGTCGAAAAGGTAGCCGTCCTCGCGCGAACGACTGAATAGATCGTTGCCTGCTTCGGCGCGGAGCATTTTGAAGCCGCACTGCGTGTCGCGCACCGAAACGGGGACCAGTTGCCGTGCGACGGTGGCAAACGCGCGTCCAATCAACGCGCGATTCCAGGTCCGCCGACGGACCACGTCTTCGGCTGCCAGTAAACGTGAGCCGACGGCGATGTCCGCCCCGGCATCGATGGCACGCCGGAGCCGGTTTTCCTCCTCGATCGGGGTCGCGCCATCCGCGTCCGCATACAGGAGGCGAGCTCCCTTGGCGGCCGCCACGCCCGTGCGCACGGCCGCGCCCTTGCCGCGATTCACTGCGTGGCGAATGGTGTGCAACTGCGGCCAGTTTCGGGCGGCCGTTACCAAGAGGCTGGGCATCGTGTCCGTGCTGCCGTCGTCGACTACGATCAGCTCATAGGCACTGCCGTAATGTGAATCCATGTACGTGCGGATCGACTCCAAGTATGGTGGCAATCGAGTGGACTCATTGAGTGCCGGAATGATCACGGACAATGCCAGCGCCGCAGTCCGCTCGGATGAGTGGGCCGGTGCGGCGGCCGCCGCCGGTGGATGGGGCGTGGCATCATCCGTGATTTGCGCTGCGTCCCGATCATGATCGCTTGCTATTCCGGAACGGTTTGCATGCATGTCAGGCATCCAGCGGCTCCCAAAGTGTTCGTTTAACCCCACCCACGGCTCCCGCCCCTACCGACCTCGTGTCGGTAGAGCGCATGATTCTGCACTACACACGCCGCGATTCCGGTGACCTTATGCACCAGAATACTCTACAATGGCCGACAACACGGACGCGTGCAATCCGTGTTCTTACCTCGAGCTCAGCACCAAGTGCATTGCCCCGCGCAGAAAGGCCATCGTCCCGTGAAACGCGAAGCGCTCATGATCGTGGTTGTGTTGCTTGTCGTTGGTATTGCCGTTGCTTTCCGCATGCCACGGCTCGGTGTGCGCCCCATGCATGCGGACGAGGCGGTCCAGGCCGCACGGTTTCGTAATCTATGGCAACAGGGCCGCTATGTCTACGACCCGGACGAGTTTCACGGGCCGACGCTCATGTACGCGACGTATCCATCGGTATGGCTCAGCGGCGTCACACGGTTCGCCGATACGACGAAATCGACCTACCGGGCCGTGCCGGTTGTTTTTGGTTGCATGTTGGTACTGTTAATACTGACGCTTGGCGGGCCGCTTGGCAGATCCGCCGCGATCTGGGCCGCGCTGTTGGTCGCGGTGTCGCCCGCCATGGTGTTTTACAGCCGCTACTACATCCATGAAACGCTCTTGGTGTTTTTCACATTGGCGGCGATTGCCTGCGCATGGCGTTACGTGCAATGGCCACGGCTCCGATGGGCGGCCGCGACCGGTGTCTGCATTGGGCTGATGCAGGCGACCAAGGAGACCGCCACGATCGCCTATCTGGGCGCGGGGCTCGCTGTTGCCGCCACCGGGACGTGGTCGTTTCTAGGCGGCCGTTTTGTGCGTTCGGATGAAGGCAGCGCACAAGCGGTCGTACCGGCGAACCGGTTGGCGCGACGCCGCTTTTGGCTGCATGGCACGGTCGCGTTGCTGCTGGCCGTGGCGGTCAGCGGAATCCTCCTGTCATCGTTCTTGACCAATCCACGGGGTCTGCTGGATGGCATTCTGACCTATCTGCCGTGGCTGCATCGAGCGGGCGGCGCATCGCCGCACGTGCATCCCTGGTACTTCTACGTCCATCGACTTGGGTGGTGGCGTTTGGAGGGCGGCCGGCCCTGGTCGGAAGCGCTCATCGGCGTGCTCGGCGCGATCGGACTGGTCGTTGGTATGCGACGTCGGGAGGGCGGAGCCGGCGATCTTCAAGTCGGATTCACCCGCTGGCTCGGGTGTTACACGCTGGCCGTGACCGGTCTCTACAGCGTCATTCCGTACAAGACGCCCTGGTGCTTGTTGCAGTTCTGGATCGGTTGGGTCCTTCTGGCTGGGATAGGGGCTGCCGCCATGGTCCAGCGGAGGCGGTCAAGCACCGTCCGCGTGATTGTGACAGCTGTTCTTTTGTGCGGCGCCGGGGACCTGGGCTGGCAAGCTTATCAAGAGAGCTTTCGCATGCCCGCCGATGTCCGTAATCCCTATGTGTACGCGCAAACATCACCCGGGGCCGAAAAACTGGCCAACCAACTGAACCAGCTGGCACTGGCGAGTGCCGATGGCGCGGACACGCAAATCCAAGTGATTTGGCATGATGCCTATTATTGGCCTTTGCCCTGGTACCTGCGCCGGTGGGAGAACGCCGAGTTCTGGACCGAAATGCCGCCGGACCCGCACGCGCCGATCATCGTCGCGTCGCCCCAGTATGATGCCCAATTAACGGCTCGGTTGGGACGCGACTACCTGATGACCGATTACTACCAGCTACGTCCCCGCGTGCTCGTCCAGCTCTGGGTCCGATTCGAGCTATGGGAAGCCCATCTCAAACGCCTGGGCCGGATCTAATCGAGCACCTGTCACGAGATCGTTTCGGCCGAGTGTTTATTCGCTTCTTCGACGGACGTGGTCGTCCACCGTGCACGTTTGAAACCCGGCTTTCGGACAGGTTCTTAGAAAAAACACGCCACGCCCTTGACACGAATTGTTCTGGTGTTATAGTTTAATGTAATACTGGTTCAAAGAGGGCGAATGCCATGGAGTTTTCGATCGATCCGAAGAGTGGCGTACCGTTCTACCGGCAGATTGTCGAGCAAGTGAAGTTCGGGATCGCGCGGCGCGATTTGCGGCCCGGTGATCGGTTGCCGACGGTGCGGCAATTGGCGGTTGACTTGTCGGTGAACCCGAACACGGTGGTGCGGGCCTACCGGCAGCTTGAAATCGAGGGAATGCTCGATACCCACCAGGGGTCGGGCACGTTCATTAGTAAAAGCCGGCCAAACGTCGACCGGCTCGAGCAGCAGCGGATGCTCGATCAGATCCTAACCGACATGCTGGCGCGGGCCTCGGCTTACGGGCTGAGTCTGGACGATGTGTTCGAAGGCCTGCGGAAGCGGAAGGAGGAACCATCATGAGTCGTTCGTCGACGGGTTACGATTTAGGCCGCACCTTGGCGGCGCTCTCGCTGGAGAAGTTCGCGATGACGCTCCGCGCGGATTTTCGTTTCGCACCACTCAACGGGCTTCTGTTGGTTGGGATCTTTATTTTGGGCTTAATGGTGCACTTGACACAGCATGCGTTTTCGGTCGAGGCGGTCGTTATTTGTCTCGGTTCGGCTTTAGCTTTGGTCTGTCTGCTGCGGATCAGTCAAGTATGGGAAGCGGTTGTGTTCTTGGGCACGGCGGACGGCTTGATTACGTATTTGGTCATGCATCCGGAAAGTGAGATCTTGCTCACAACCATTGTTGTGGCACTGCTCGTCGCGCCGTCGATTCAGATCGCCTATCAATGGGAGCGTGCCGTCGTACTTCGTTTCGGTCGGTTTCAGGCGTTGCGCAAACCGGGTATTTTCATCATGGTCCCGGTCGTCGACAAGGTGGCCCAATTCGTTGATCAGCGGATTCGCGTCACGGATTTCAGTGCCGAGACGACATTGACCGCGGATACGGTTCCGGTGAGTGTCGATGCAATTGCGTTCTGGATGGTCTGGGACGCGGAGAAATCGGTGTTGGAGGTCGAGGAATTTGGTGACGCGGTGGTTCTGTCGGCGCAGACCGCGTTGCGCAACGCGATCGGCAAACATGACTTGGCCGTGCTGTTATCCGAGCGCGACCGTTTGGGGCACGAGATTCAAGCGACACTGGACGAGAAGACCAATGCATGGGGGATCACGATGCAGGCGGTGGAGATTCGCGACGTCATCAGTCCGAAGGGACTCGAGGATGCGATGGCGCGCCAGGCACAGGCGGAACGCGAGCGCCAGAGCCGGATCATCCTGGGCACTGCCGAGACGGAGAGCGCGGACAAAGCGGCGAGCGCGCCCGCGCACGACCTCCCCCACCCCCATAA
>CAZSOG010000469.1:0-5131 GCA_964607555.1 uncultured Pirellulaceae bacterium
ACTGGCAGAGCCAGTGCCACCCGAGGTTCACTTGTGTCATTCATGGTCGGTCGGAATATAACCACCGGCACGTGAATGAGCACTGGCCGATGGATCAACCGGATGTCATGCCACGCCATGCTACTCGGCCGCGAGTAACACCAGGACTCCTTCCTTCCGCTGGGCAACAACGCGCAGTCGTAACTCAGTCTTCTCTTGCAACTCACGCAGTATCGGCGGGAGTTTGTTCAGTTGAACAATGGCCATGTCGATCTGCGGTATGGCGGACGCCAAACGCTTAACCATAGCCTGCATTTTGTTTCCTTCCTTCTGCAGCACCATGATGGCGGCCGATTTCATGCTCTTATCCTTAATTGTCCGCACGGGCATCGACTGGGCGCGCCGCAGATCCGAAGGGATCTGTTTCAATCTGCCTCGTGCCACCGTCAGATCACGCATGTTTTGATTTCTCTGGCGTGTCAAGCGGCCAATTTCCTTGCCGATGGCATCCAGCGTCATGTCGGCGCGTCGCTTGCGCAGCACGTAGAGAGGACGAACCTTAATGGCATAGGCGTCGTGGTCCGTAACCAACCGCAAAGATAGGTACGCGCCCGGCCATTTTGTCAAGTTTACTTTGAGTTCCTTCCCAATCGGCGCCCGCGACTCTTTGGAATCCAGTTGCAGACCGTCGGGCAAGGGCCGCTCAGGGCACAATTCGAGTAGCAATTTGCCCTTGGGCGGCAATGCTGGTAATGCAACGTTGATGACCACCTCCTTGGCCTGAAAATCAACGGCAACGGCTGGATGTTGCTCGGTCCGCCGTAGTTGGACCGCCTTGGTGTGGACGCCGTCAGACATCGACAACACGCAATTGCGAAGTTGCGCGAGCTGGAGATGGTTCGATCCAGGTTTTCCGGCGATTGAAATCTGGTTGTTCGCGGCGACGACATACGCGAGTGCCGCCGAATCCGCTTCCCCGCTTTGCAGAAGTTGCGAAGTTTCCTCCCCGGTCGACGTCCGCGTTGTGATCTCGATTGGCCAACGCACACCGGCCCCTTGCTTTTGCGGCGCGCCAACTGAATACTGCAGTCCCTCGAGGCTGGTGGCACTGCTGTCAATGGTCACATTCCAGTTAACCATTGGCGATTGGGCCAGCGGACCGATTGGCGTGTCCAACGCTTCGGTCAAATCCGTCTTGAAACCCAAATTCACTTCATCCGGCAACAACCCAAAGGGACCACCTTCCCGTGCGTTGCCACGCGGGGCCAGATTATCCGCGCGATTCGACGATCGAAACGGATTCGCGGCGCCGCTTAATGGGTCGGGTCCCGTGCCGGCTGAATGTCCTGCCGGCGCGCCGCCGCCAGCACTTCCCGGCAGCTTCAAACTCGACAATGGCATATCGCCATGCGAACCAGGCAGCGTTCGTGACTCGCTGGCAAGGGGCGCGCCGTTCCGTGCGTTTTCATTGTCTGCCGCCCCCTGATCATCTGCTTCCGATGACGCGGCCGTGTTCTGCTTTACACCAGATTCATCCATCGAGTCGGCAGCCGATGGTGTTGGTGGTGTTGGTGGGGATGGCGGGATGGCAGAAGCAACGTCAGCCACTTGATGGTCGGGCTTTGGCGGGGACGAGGCACTCTGCCATGCCAGGATCAGTATGACCAAGAGAATACCGCCAAGGACTCCGCCGATGGCGGCAATAACCGCGGTTCGTGAACCGGCTTGCTGGCCCGGTGGCCGATACTGCGAGTTTACCTTGCGTCGCAGATTCCTGCTGCCTTGCAGCAGATCCTTCTCGGCCGTCTGCCGGTTGCCGAGGGAAGAGTCCGACCGGAGTGGCGGATACTGTCCGCGGTCCATGTTCATTGCTACCCCTTCCTGATTCGATGGTCATGAAAGGCGGCCACACAGAGTGCCCACCAACTCGTGATACCTCCTACTCCATTGGTTCCCGTGCCTTGTTGGGCTTCTGTTGGGCTTGCGACGAAACAGATCACTGGCCATTTTAGCCAAGCCCCACTTCAGGTGCAACAAGCATCCAACGATTGGGGAAGAGAATCGGTTTTCTCAATGACGAACTGTTCAACCTCCCCCATCCAGATTGTCCGACCTCGAAATCCTGTCAGGATCTCGTCCCACAGGCATTCTATTCGCGTCGCCTCAAACAGACATCTATACAAAGAAGGGGGCAGCTAATTCGTGACCTTTCGGCTCTGGGACGCTGTTAATGAGAATTGTGGTGCAGGCGAGACGCCTGCACCACAATACGATACACCTCGAAAGCCGCCCCAATGATTTCCCTGGTGATCTCTTCGTGTTCCAACGCCATCTTCTCTCCCTCAATTCAAGTTGCCGGCCACGGATGAAACACGGATTGAACACGGATAAGGGAATATTTGTTTTGAATCCGTGTTTCATCCGTGTTCAATCCGTGGCTTATTTAATTCGTATTCGTTAATAGGGGCCGAAATCCGTTGCACTTGAGCTTAAGCCAGGTTCTTGCAACGAACCAGGCATGGGATGTGGACGGGGTGCCGACGGACGGAGATCGTAAGGATTCACGGGCCGGTTCGTCATCTCAGTGGAGCGGTCGACAAACGTTGTGGAAACAGTGCCGCGTGGGCGGAAAGGTCGCGCGGCCGCGGTTGGATTCTCAAAGCATGTCATGGACCTTGGCGAACCAATGCGAGTTCTTTCGTGCGCTTCGTGGGACGACCTCCGCGATTCCATTTTTGGGCACTAAAACAGGAGGGGCCCCGCAAATGGCTTCGATACTTCGAACCAGCGGAATCCGTATGCTCGCCCTGGCTGTTATGCTGGGCGGGGCTATTGGGGCGACGTACGCCAGCGAGTCGCCGGCGGATTCGGCTAGGTCGTTTCCGCGAAAGTATTTTCTGCGCGCGCTAGTGTCCAACAATCCGGCAACGCGTGCCAAGGCAGCGACGCGTGCCAAGAGCGAGTTTGCCGGCGATGCACGCATGGCGCGCGTGTTGGCCGACCTGTTGCGGCAGACGCGCGGATCCGACCAGCAGTTTAATACCACGATCCAACTCATTGGCCTCTTGCGCGACCACCAATCGTCGGAGACTCGAGAGACGTTTGTCGAGTTGTTTCACGACCGCGACCCGCGCATCACGATCGCGGCATTGGATGGGCTGATTGCCCGCCCCGACCCGAATCTGCTGGCCGCGATTACCGGATTGGCCGGCCGTCCAGAATATCATGCGTTATTCGGTCTGCGTTTCACGGTGTTGACCGCGGTAACCAAGGTGCGCGGTATTCAGTCCGACACGTTTCTGGTCCAGCAACTTCCGCATCTCGAGGGGCGCTGCGAGGCGCTGGTTCTGCGGCATTTGGCGACCGTTGCGGGGCAGGATTTCGGCCACGACATCACCGCATGGAAACGTTGGCTGGACTCGCGCAAGCAAGGGGATTCCCTCGCCGCCGCACGGGTTGCGTTGACGCGCGCCGATTCGAACCAAAGCTATTCCCAAAAGCCCACGTTTTTTGGCATACCAGTCCAGGCGAAGCGGATTGTGTTTGTCGTGGATAAGTCGGGCAGCATGTCCGGAAGTCTTGACTCGGCCAATCTCCCGCGCAAGAGTTCGCGAACCCGGGCGGAGACGCGTATCGAACGAGCGCGACGTGAATTGGTCGGCGCCATTGCGAAGCTGCCCGCCGACGCGCGCTTCGATATTATTGCCTTCGACGATCGCCTGGCGGCGTGGCAACCTGGGTTAGTTTACGCCACGGCCGGCAACAAGGCGATCGCCTACCAGTATATCGCGGGGATCAACGCGCGCGGCGATACGGCCTGGTTTGACGCGTTGGACCGTGCCATGCGGCTGGATGGGAACCTCGAAGCCATCTACTTTCTCACCGACGGCGAGCCGACCGTTGGCCGGATCGTCTCGCAGCCGGCGATCGTCCATGCGATCTCGCGCGACAACGTTTATCGGCGCATTACCATCCACGTGATTGGCATGGGCGTGGGCGCGACTGCCGAAGGTTTCTTGAAAACACTGGCGCGCGCCAGCGGCGGTACGTATCGTGCCGTTGGCAGTCGTCAAGCCGATCTCGACGCACGCATGCCGACGCCGGCGCAACGCTCGTCCTTTCAGCCGCGTCAGGTGTTTCGCGGGCCCATGCCGCCTGTTCGACCGGCGCGCGTCGTGCCGGCACGCAACGTCGGCCGACGCGTCGCGGACGACGAACTCGTGCTCGGCATCGCACTCGATGGCCAGGCACGTGCCTACCCGATCAACATGTTGACCGGCCCGAACCGCGAGATCATCAATGATCAACTCGGGACCCATGCCATTGCCGTGACCTGGTGTCATTTGTGCCACTCGGGCATTGTCTACTCGCGAAAGGTCCGCGGCACGGTGCTGGTGTTCGCCGTCTCCGGACTGCTGTGGAATGACAATCTGGTGATGATCGATGGGAGAACGAAGAGCTCGTGGAGCCAATTGACGGGCCGGGCCATGCGCGGCCCGCTGCAAGATGCCCAACTCGAACAGTTGCCGGCGACGCTGACCGATTGGAAGACGTGGCGCGCGTTGCACCCGGAAACAACCGTCATGCCGATGTCGCGCACGACGCGCGTGTACGACCAGAGTTTCTACCGCGTGTTGAATCGGTTTGTCGTCGGCGTGGCGCACGGCGACGCGGCCCGGGCGTGGCCACTGTCGGAACTGGACAGCACGCATTTCGTCAACGACGAACTTGCCGAGCAGCCATTGCTGATCACGTACGACGGGTCGAGTCATACCGCGTTTGTCTTCGATCGACGTGTCGAACAGCGGACGCTCTCGTTTTTCGAACGTGACGGCAAATTGTTCGACGCGCAGACCGAAAGTCGATGGGACCCGAGCAGCGGCAGGGCCGTCGACGGGCCGTTGCAAGGAAAAACGCTCGCGCCCGTTCCCAGCACGCCCGCATACCGCTCCGTGTGGGAAACGTTCTATCCCCGGGGCACGCTCTATCAGGTACCTCTATCGCCACCCGTTGTGGGTGGTGGGCAAAGCCCGCGTTAGAGACCTTATGGGCGGAAAGTTGATGATCTTGAGTCAAGTTCTTGCACCGAATTATGCTAGGGGGCGTGGGGGAAGTGCAGAGGGGCATGCGAGTGGGGTTGCGCGCGGTCGGT
>CAZSOG010000470.1:0-5123 GCA_964607555.1 uncultured Pirellulaceae bacterium
CTATCAAGGAACACTAATCTTCACTGATCAACACTAATGATACCGCCCTGGAAAGCCTGCAACACTCAACATGAAACCGGCAGGTCGTAGAAAAGTCGATGGCATCTTAAGATGAGGTATTCCAATATTAGCGAGGATTAGCGCCGATTAGTGTTCTTTTTCTTCTGTTCCGTGAACAGTTACGAAAAACTTTACATCGTTGTAGAGAGTTTTCTCCCGCATTAGATTCCAAATGACGCTATTGTGAATACATCTCAATAAGAAATGCACATAAAGAAAGGCTATTCCGGGTCAAGCGACCTAGTCAAATCGACCGATTTGGCTATCATATTGGTGTGATGTTTCAAGTTGTTTCGATCTCGTCTGTTCTACAAGGAGAACTCGATGAAAAAGGTTTTGTACATGCTTCTGTTTTGTGGCGTGACGGCCTTGTGGGCCGGATGTCAGTCGTCGACTGACGCGCCCAAGAACGACAGCGCCCCGGCCACTGATGCCGCCCCGGCATCGGACGCTCAATCCAACGCGGCCGAACCCGTATCGTCGGAGTTCACATGGGTCGAACTCAAAGTCCCCAACATGACGTGAGGCGGCTGTGCCGCCTCGGTCCGAGGCGATTTAGTGAAAATCGACGGTGTTACCGATATCCAGACCGACCCGACAAACCGGGTTTGCTCGTTTAAGGTCACGAATCCCAACGTCGACTACAAAAAGAAACTCGCCGAGTTCGCCAAGACGAACACCCATCTGGCGGGTTATGAAATCCTGTAGAACAGCTTGATTGACCATCACCCAACAGCTCGCGTGCTTTGTGCCCGCGAGCTGTTTTTTTTGGCGCGCAGCGTGTTTTTAGACGCGCGACGCGGTACACTGAGTAACATGTCCCAAAACTCCGGTTCAAGCATATACGATGGCGGTCCACGTCCGTCGATGAAGCGGATGGACGCTCTACGGAAACGGTTTTGTGGCAGTCTCATAGAGACGGTCCAATGAGTTTGCCGGTTGTCAAACAGCCAGAACAACGAGGTGTCCGACATGTTTAGATTCTTAGGCTGCCCCATGCGCGCACCGTGCGCGCATGTTTCGAAGCGAACAACGGGAGCGCCGCGGAACGAGGGCGTACTCCCTTGTGGGTTGCGGGCCTCCCGCATTAAGAAACTGGTCTTGGTGTTGGTGTTGGGGATGGGCGTTTGTTTGTTGTTCGGAAATCGGGCGGTATCCGCCGCGAATCTCGATCAAGGTTTTCGTCAGCCACCGGCATCGGCACGTCCATGGGTGTACTGGTTCTGGTTGAACGGGAATATCACGCGCGCGGGGATCACGGCGGACTTGGAGGCGATGCAGCGTGCGGGGATTGGCGGTGTGTTGATCATGGAGGTGGATCAGGGAGCACCGCAAGGACCAGCGGATTTTGCCGGGCGGCCGTGGCGTGCATTGTTCCAACATGTGTGTGCCGAAGCCGATCGGTTGGGTCTGCAAGTCAACATGAACAACGACGCGGGCTGGTGTGGCAGCGGTGGGCCCTGGATCACGCCCGCGCTCGCGATGCAGAAACTTGTGTGGACCGAAACCACCGTCCAAGGACCGCGCGCGTTCACGGGCCGATTGGCACAGCCGACAACCGTCGCCGACTACTATCGCGATATCACCGTGCTTGCATTCCCAACGCCCGAGAAACCAGCACGAATCACCGGTGTTCGTGGCAAGGCGATGTTCCAGCCGATTTCGATCAGCCTGGCGATCCCTGGCACCTGGCCGAAGGTCGCGTCGCACGCAGTCGTGGATCGCGGCAAGATTGTCGATCTGACCGGGCGGCTGCAAAATGACGGAATGTTGACATGGAAGGTGCCGGACGGCAGGTGGACGATTTTACGTATCGGCCATACGCCAACGGGCAAGGACAACCATCCGGCCCCGGAAGCCGGGCGGGGACTCGAGTGCGACAAACTCAGCAAGGCAGGGAGCGAAGCGGCGTTCAACGGGCTCATGGGGAAACTGATTCACGATGTCGGACCGTTGGCCGGCAAGACGCTCGTGTCGACGCACATCGATAGCTGGGAAGTCGGGTCCCAAAACTGGACGGCTGATTTCCGTCGCGAGTTTCAGCGGCGGCGTGGTTACGACCCGTTGCCCCTGCTGCCCATCGTCACGGGATACGTCTTGGACAGTGCCGAAACTTCCGAACGGTTCTTGTGGGACATGCGACAGACGATCTCCGAGCTGCTGTTGGAAAACTACGCCGGTCATTTCCGAGAATTGGCACACCGGCACGGAATGCGGCTATCGATTGAAGCGTACACGAACTGTCCATGCAACGAGCTGGCCTACGCGGGGCGGGCGGACGAGCCGATGGGCGAATTCTGGTCGTGGACGAAATTTGGCGCGGCGTTCAGTTGTACGGAGATGGCCTCGGCGGCACACGTGTATGGAAAACCGATCGTGGGTGCCGAGGCGTTCACGGCCACGAATACGGAAAAATGGCTGGGCTATCCGGGCAATATCAAGGACCTGGGCGACTGGGCGTTCTGCGAAGGCATCAATCGGTTCGTGTTTCACCGGTATGCGTTGCAGCCCTGGCGGGATCGGCGCCCGGGAATGTCGATGGGACCGTGGGGCCTGCATTATGAACGCACGCAGACCTGGTGGGAGCAATCCCGCGCCTGGCATGCGTACCTGGCACGTTGCCAGTACCTGTTGCAGCAAGGACGATTCGTCGCGGACATCTGTTTTCTGGGTCCGGAAGGCGCGCCGCAGACGATTAATGGGCAGCAAGCGTTTCGATCGAAGTCCGGGCAACCCTTGGAACGACCGCCCTATAATTTCGACGTTTGTCCGCCGGAAGTCGTCTTGACGCGAATGTCGGTCAAGGACGGGCGACTGGTCCTTCCCGACGGCATGAGCTACCGGCTCCTGGTTCTGCCGCGTGTCGACCGCATGACGCCGAAGCTCTTGGCCAAGATCGAGCAGTTGGTCAAGGCCGGTGCCACGATCGTCGGCACGCCGCCGCTCAAATCGCCCAGCTTGAGCGACTTCCCCGACGGAGATGCGCAGCTTCACCAAATCGCTCGGCGACTCTGGGGCACCGGCACGGCACCGCCGACGCCGATGAAACGTCACATTGGCCGCGGCCAAGTCGTTTGGGGCGGCGCGTTTGTCGGCCGCGAACAGGGGGGGCCCACGTCAAGCGGTTTGGAGACCGCCCAGTGGATTTGGTACCCGGAAGGACAGCCGGCGTCCTCGGCACCGGTCGGCACACGCTATTTTCGCCGCGTGCTCCAGATCCCGAAAGACAAGACGATCGCATCGGCACGCTTCATCCTGACCGCGGACAACAGCTTCGAATGTTGGGTGAACGGACAGCGCGCCGGCGGCGGCAATACGTATGTGCATACTTATTCACTCGACATCAAATCGCTGTTGCGTCCGGGCAAGAACGTCATTGCGGTGGCGGCAACGAATGGCGCGACCGCGCCGAACCCGGCTGGCATGATCGGTGCCGTAACCGTCCGCTTTCGCTCCGGCACGCCCGTGATCATGCCAACCGACTCGAGCTGGCAAGCAGCCGCCAAAGTGCCGGACTCCTGGACGTCACAACTCGAGCCCACGACCGCCTGGCACGCCGCGCGGGAGCTTGGCCCGATCGGCATGGCGCCGTGGGGCGACATCGACCAGGCGCTCTCACGCTCGGATATCTTCCCCGCGGTCGATGCGGTCTGCGACGTATTGGCCCGGATGAACGTGCCGGCCGATTTTCGCTACAACAGCGTGCCGACCGCCGATGGCCTGCGTTATATTCATCGCGTGATTGACGGCACGCAAATTTATTTCGTGGCCAACAAGACGGCCGATTATCTCCACGCAACGTGCCATTTTCGCGTCTCCGATAAGTGCCCGGAACTGTGGTGGCCCGAATCGGGCCGGATCGAGCGCGCGGCCGTTTTCTCGTCAGCCGGATCTGTGACATCCTTGCCATTGGACCTGGGACCAACCGAATCGGTGTTCGTCGTCTTTCGCCAAGCGCGTGCGCGCGGCACCGATCATGTGACACGCGTGGACTACAACGGCCAAGAAGTCCTTGGGTCCATTGATCGCGCCAAAGCGTCCGCGACGACGACCAAGTCGGACGCGCCGCCCATCACGTTGGTCTTGGACGGAACCGGCACCGTGCGTTCCACCGTGAGTCGGCCAGGCCAGTACACCGTGCATTTCGCCAGTGGGAGCGTGCGGAAGGTCTCCGTGGCAGAACTACCGGCACCATTACAAGTGACAGGACCATGGCAAGTAGAATTCATGCCGAAGTGGGGTGGCCCCGCGCGGATCGTCCTGCCCAAACTGATCTCCTGGAGCCAGCACGCGAACGCCGGCGTTAAATACTATTCCGGAACCGCTACCTATCGCCAAACCGTGCAATTGCCCACGGAGTTGCTCAACCCGGCGCGCCGGTTAGTGCTGGACCTGGGCCGTGTCGAGGTGATGGCCCAAGTCCGGCTCAATGGTAAGGATCTTGGTATCTTATGGAAATCGCCCTATCAAGTTGACATCACGGACGCGGCACGGCCGGGCGAGAATCGCCTGGAGATCGCGGTTACCAATCTTTGGCCAAACCGCATGATCGGTGATGCGCAACTGCCCGAAGATAGTGATCGGAACGCGAACGGCACCCTCAAGAGTTGGCCCCGTTGGCTGCAAGATGATCAAACGAGTCCGACCGGGCGATTGACGTTCACCAGCTGGCGTTTGTGGACGAAGGACGCGCCGTTACTCGATTCCGGGTTGCTCGGTCCGGTCCGCGTGATGACGCAGGTTCGTGTAAGAGTCAGCCCAAACGCCAAGAGAGAGGCAACCACGGATCGCGCGAGTCGGCACGAATGACGGAGAAGAACAGCGAAAAAACGACGTAGTCACGGTATTGCTTTGAAAGCACGTGCGGATCGATCGTTCTGGTGTTGATGGCCGGCGTTCGTGAAATGGTAACCGTTCACGGATATTTGCTCGATTAATTGGAGAGCGCCGCTTTTTTTCGCGATTGGTTTGTCAATGCTTGGCTTGTCGGTATCCGGCCCCCACCCAGACAAGGTGGGCGGGGGCGTAACTCCCTCGATTGTAGTGACTTGCGCCATTCGTGA
>CAZSOG010000471.1:0-5114 GCA_964607555.1 uncultured Pirellulaceae bacterium
GGGCGGGAGCGCGACCGAAGGAGGGGCGTACTCCCTTGTGGGTTGCGGGCCTCCCACATTACGGCATTGTCAGCGTGAAAGGGAGAGTACAATACTTGCGGCGCCCCGGTACGGTTTCGGAGAACGGTTTCGGAAATTCGCCGCTGGACCGCTGTGTAACCGAGCGCGGGATCGGCCCTGCGGGCCGCGCGATCCCCCCGTGAAATGGAGGTCTGCCATGGCAGCCCGGAACCGAACGTCAACGCTCACGATCAACGCCGCGTTTCTCCAAGAAATCAAAGAAGTCAATGAAGATCTTTGGCGCGAATTGGAGGAGGTTCGCGGCATCTGCGGGACGGAGGCCGATGTGCGTGGCCATGCACGCCAATTGCCGGACACCCTGGCGCAGTTGCGCGACCAGTTAGCCATGCACTTTGCGTTGGAAGAGGCCTATGGCTATTTCGAAGACCCGGTCGCCGTGGCACCACACCTGAACGCAACGGCATGCGCGCTGCGGGATGAGCATTCGAGCCTCTATTCTTCGGTTTGCGAAGTCTTGGAGTTTGTGGAATCCGAGTTTTACGCCGGCCATTTGCCAACGTCGGCCAAGCAAGTAGTCGAGCGATTTCAAGCGTTTTACGACCAGTTACAAACGCACGAAGCCAAGGAAAACGAGCTGATCCTAAAGGCGTATGACGATGATATCGGCGTCGGGGATTAATGAGGTGGATGGGCCGCGTTGGTAGACGAACGTGCGCGGTAAACCAAGGTAGGATCATGAATAGTCAGTCGGCAGTTGGACGCCCGATGGAAATCCTGTTGGTCGAGGATGGCCTCGTTGATGCGCGTTTGACGATCGGTGCGTTGCAACGCGCGGGGTTCTTGCATCGTTTGTCATTGATTCGGGATGGTGAGGAGGCGTTGGAGTTCGTTCACCGACAGGGTAAGTTCGCCCGTGCCCCACGTCCCGACTTGATACTCCTCGATCTCATGCTTCCCAAAAAGAGTGGGCTCGAAGTGTTAACCGACATCAAGTCAGATCCCGCGCTGCAGAACATTCCGGTCGTGATCATGACCGCCTCGCAAACCGACCAGGATCGACGCGACTGCGATTTACATCGCGTGGATGCGTACGTAACCAAACCGGTGAATCTGGAGAAGTTCCTCGAGTTGATCCAGAAACTGAAGCGTTTTTGGCTGGATGACGTCGTCTTGCCAACGGTTGAGTCATAAAGAGGGGCACGCCAGCGCGATTGGCCGGCGTGCAACATTGGGGGCCATGAACGACCCGCACATCTTTCGCGTACGGCAGATCTTTCCCCGACCTCGGGTACTTGATATCGGGTCGACCGTCGCTGCCGAATTGGCCCGTTTGCAGCTGGGCGCGGCGATCCGCCCCGGACAGTCCGTGGCGATCACGGCGGGAAGTCGCGGCATTGCCAACATCGTACCAATCTTGCGGGCCATCGCCGCCCAGGTGAAGGTGCTGCACGCGGAACCATTCATCGTGCCGGCAATGGGCAGCCATGGCGGGGCGACAGCCGAAGGACAGCGACACGTACTTGCCGCTTACGGAATCACCGAGTCCGCCTGCGGTTGTCCGATTCGATCCAGCATGGAAACCGTGACCCTGTGCCACGCCGCGGAGGGATTCCCCGTCCACATGGATCGTAATGCCTATCAGGCCGACCACGTCGTCGTCGTGGGACGTATCAAGCCGCATACCCGTTTCGTGGGTGACATCGAGAGTGGCTTGGCGAAAATGATGTTGATTGGCTTGGGCAAACATGCGGGGGCACTGGTCTATCATCGAGCGATCGCGGACTTCAGTTTCGATCAGATTCTGCGTCGTGTCGTACGGGAAGTGTTGCATCGTGGACACATTGTCGCGGGGCTCGCGATCCTGGAAAACGCCTATGATGAAACCGCCATGATCGAAGGTGTGGCGCCCGCCGAGTTCCTCCGCCGCGAACCGGAATTATTGCGCATGGCGAGAAATTGGATGCCGCGTCTGCCGTTTACGCAGGCGGATGTGCTGCTGATCGATCAGATCGGCAAGGACATTAGCGGCGCCGGCCTGGATACCAACGTGGTTGGGCGAAAGTACCTGGATCACGCCGCCCGGGAAGATGAGTTTCCGAAGATCCGCCACTTGGCGGTTCGCGGGTTGAGCCCCGCGACGCACGGCAACGCCACGGGAATCGGCCTGGTCGAATTCTGCCGGAGTCAGGTCATTCGCGAAATCGACATTGGCGTGACACGCACCAACTGTTTGACCGGCGGCCATCCCGTCGCGGCCATGTTGCCGCTGGATTATGAGACGGATCGAGAGATTCTGGACGCGACTTTGGCCCAGATCGGGCTGACCCCGCCGGCGGAAGCACGTATTCTGTGGATTGCCGATACCCTCCATCTTGCCGAAATCGAATGCTCCGAATCATATTGGCCCGAAGTTGCCGAGCGATCGGACTTGGAAGTCTTGACGAAACCGCGTAAGCTCCCATTTGGCCCGGATGGGAATTTACCTTCGATCGACTCGTTAAGTGGCGTCTGACATGATGCACGACAAACGCATACTGCAAGGACGTTCACTATATCGCGACGGTTCGTCGCCTACACCGCGGCGCAACCGCCTACCCGCTCCACTATGAGCAACCATTGGTCCCAGAAAATCGAACGGCGCTTCGCACTGAAACTCCCCGAAGACGTGCGTGCCTGGATGGATCAGCAGCCATGGCACCCTGGCGGTGGTGCGGAGTTCAGCGTCGCCCTGAGTCCAGAACAGCTGCTGGAGCCCGATCCGGGGACGATTTGGGCGGGGTTCATGCTGCCCGACACGCTCCCGTTGATTGGCAATGGCTATGGGGATTGGCTCTGCCTGCGCGTGGGGGCCGACGGCGGCGTCACCGAAGTAGTTCGCTGGGCACATGGCGGTGGCGACTGGCTGCCGTACGGTGGCCGGCTGGCCGAGTCACTTCTCTACGATCTCGTGGCCCACGTCGCGCCCATTCGGTCACCTGTTTTCGCAAGTCCCGAGCGTGCCCCGGCACGAGTGCGTTCTCTGGGCCAATGGGCCGCCGACCGCCTCGCACTGGACGTCGCGTTCCTTTTCGCGGATCCGGCGCCGGCGGACGGCAACGCGGCCCTCGACCTGCTACTGCAACACGGCGTGGCCGAATTTGCCGTGCGCCGCGACCGCGCTCTTCATTGGCTCGAAAGTGCATTGAAATCAGTCAGCGCGCCGGACGTCGCACGCACGCTGGACGTCGCGTGGGAACCGGACTTCGTCCGCTGGCTGTTCGACACGCGTCTCATCCCCGAACAACAGCGCGATCGATTGGCGCGCCATTTTGCGACCGAGCCGAACCAGTTGTTTCGACAAGCATGGGATCGCGCCGAGCGGGAAGCGCTGACCGTGATCGCGAAACGACATGATCTCGGCTGGGCCTTTGACGTGGCGGGCTGGGCCGCCGAACGGCGGGGTGATCCCGAACAGGCGGTCCAGCGCTACCTGGCCGGACTCAAGACCTCACTCTTCTCGGATGAAACCGTTCCGTTCCGCACGCATTGGTTCAACGAACGATTTGGAAAGTTCGCCGCCGCGCGGCTTGATGCACTCAAGGTGCACCTTTCCAAACAACAACTGCACGATCCGTACCTCAACCTGTTCTGGCAACAAGATGCCGAATCGCTGCGCGTCCGCGTGCGCGATTACTGGCTTGGCAAGGCACGACAGGCCAGTGACCCCATGGTCGCTTACCGGCACTACTATCGAGCTGGTTGGGATCTTGGTGCCAACGAGATCGGCACCTACGACGAAGTCTTCGCGGGCCTGGTCAAGTCCGCGCTCGAGGCGAACGCCGACGCGCTCGCCGCGGTTGCCAAACTGCACAGGCGGTTTCTGGGCTAGGCAACCTGGTGAGTGGGACGCGCACTTCCGTTAGTGACCTTATGGGCCGAAATGTGATGTTCTTGAGTCAAGTTTTTGGGGCAAGGTTTAGCCGTCCCTACGGGACCGAACATCGGGCGAGTGACGCGGGTAGTGCAGAATCAGCGCTCCACCGGGGTAAACCCGGCGGTGGCGAGACGGCACGGAAGTCGGCCCACGCGTCAGTTGGTTGGAGGTGAAACCTCGTTAGATTCCTAGGTTGCAGGATGCGCGCACCGTGCGCGCATGTTTCGAAGCGAACAACCGGAGCGCTGCGGAACAAGGGAGTACTCCCTTGTGGGTTGCGGGCCTCCCGCATTACGATCGGTGGTCGATCACATCGACCAGAGCCATTGGCTGCCCGATGATCCGTTCCGCGCCCGCCTCGCGCAGTTCGTCCGCATCGCGAAACCCCCACAGCGCGCCCACGGGAAACATGCCGGCGCCCCGCGCCGTCTGCATGTCGGTCGCCGTGTCTCCCAAATAAACCCAGCAATCCGGGGAAATACCGGTTCGCCCCGCGATTTCCAGAGCGCCGGCTGGATCCGGTTTGCGTGGCCGCTGATCGGTAACACCGCACACGGCGACAAACGGAATCTCGGCCAGGTAATGTTCCACGCACAACAGCGTGAAATCCTCCGGCTTGTTGGACAGTACGGCCATTGGCAACTCGCGCCGCCGCAATTCCGTCAGCAGTTCCATGGCACCGTCGTAAAGGTGCGAGCGGACGTTCCACGCACGCGCGTAACTCGCCCGAAATTCGGCCAGAATCCGGGTCGCCAATTCATCGTTGTCACGCTGCTCGATCGGCAGGATTCGCCGGATCAAAATCTCAATTCCATTACCAACAAAATGTCGATACGCATCGACCGGATGGTCGGCAAACCCATGGGAACGCAGCACGCGATTTCCAGCGGCGGCCAAATCGGCCAGTGAATCCAACAGCGTGCCGTCCAAATCAAATAATACGGCAAGTGACATCAGCGGCCTCGCTTGGTCTGGCATTGTCCTGCCAGGCCAATCTTAACGCGGGTTGCGCCCGCAACCCAAGAGAAATTCTCATGTGAATTATCATTCTTACGGAGGCACTCATTGGACAGCGCCACTTTTTTCGTTAACTTGGCTTGTTGGTATCCGGCCCCCACCCAGCCCAGGTGGGCGGGGGCGTAACTCCCTGGACTGTAGTGACCTGCGCCATTCGTGACAG
>CAZSOG010000472.1:0-5111 GCA_964607555.1 uncultured Pirellulaceae bacterium
GTTCTCCAGTGACACACTATCGTCGGGAAGTGGGTGTGCCTTCATGTATTCGGCGTCGGCGGCCGACTTCCGCGCGAATCCACCCGTCCATCCTTCCTCGATGTGTCGAAAATGACGAGCGATCGCGACCGCACCGTTCGGAAAGCGACAGGTCAGGTAATCGGTCGTGCGCGATATATGTTCCGTGTTGTCATTCACGTTCTGGAAACGGCCGGTCGGACCATACGCACCCAACGCTTCAAGCACTTCGAACCAGTTGCGTGTTTCGTAGCCGAGGCTCCTGGCCTGATCGTCGCGCGGTCGATAGCCCAGGAACGTGACGCTCCCTGCCCCGTACTTGCGATAGGATCCAATCACACGATCCTTGGCCCGTGCCACGGGACGAGCCTCCGCGCGCGGCGTGATCGGGAAGATGTGATCGACCAGGAAATCGGTCAGAATCACTTGCGGGCCGACGCGATCCAGAGGTCCTGCAAAACCAATCCGCTCACCAGGCGCCCCGACCCCTTCTTCGGGCTCCGGACGGTAGTCGACGGCGAACAGATCTTGCCACGCACCAAGTGCGTCACCGCCTTCCCATGTCACAACAGGCGGCGGCCCGGACCAAATGACGCGTCCACCGCCATCGGCGAATTGCCTGACGAGCTCGAGTAATCGCGCGGACGGGAACGGCTCGAACAAGGCCACCAGTGTCGTGAAGTGGCGGCCGGCCACCTCGATTGTTCCGTTGACGATCTTGCCGCGTTCGAGCAGTTTCTCCGCGGTGATATAGTTGGCGTACCCATACTGTGTCATCCAGCTGCCGAACCGCTCGTCGACGGCCACCAGATCCAACGGATACAGCATCAACACGTTCACATCCCGGTGCTGCATGTCCTGCACCATGCCCCACTGTGGCATCCCACCGGCACCGTAGGTCGATACCAGGTTGGTCCGCCGGACGCGGATCGGACCGGGCATGCCCCAGTGCGCCGCATACGAGTATGGCACTTCGTTCAGGATCCCGGTCGAGCAGGCCAAAGCCATGGCGAAATAGTCGCGATCCAACCAGCCTCCCTCGGCGTGATCATTGCCATTTCCGGTCAGAAAATCACCCCACTTGAAATAGTCATAGCAGGCCGCCGCCGCTTGATGCACGGTACATGACCAGACGAAGTTGGATGTGTATTCGTATTGGTGTGGGGCCCGCGGTTGACGCCCGGTTCGCCAATAGTCAATCGTCGGACTCTCGGCCCAAGTCGCATGTGCGCGGGCCGTCAGCCGGCGTCCCATGCGCTGCTCGGCATGTCGTTTGGCGTCGACAAACAGGTCAACAACACCATTTTGCAGGAGATGATAATAACGCGCTCGAAACAGGGCCGTCGCGCGGATCGCCCGCGGGCTCGCGCCCCACACGTGGACCACATCGGACTTCGCGCTGAGATCCGGTGCGGTGTCTTCCTGGCCGTGGACGAAATAGACCAGGTATTTGGCGAAGTCGCGATACGCTTCGCCATACCGGTCGGCATAAGCGTTGGCCAGGCCGTCACTCACATACCGCACGCAGAATTCGCCGTGGTCGTGATGCTTGAAGTAGTCCCAGTCCTGCTGGATGTGCATTTCATCCGCGTAGAGGCCGTTCAGCTTAACGCCGGCATCGGCGTATGCGTCGACCAACTTATTCAAGTAGGGCAATGCTTTGGGGCTGAAATAGTCCATCTCTGGAGTCTGATACTGCTGGACGACCAGCACGCGATCCATCGGCCCAATGTCCGTTCGACCCTCGCCATGAACGCGAACGCGTACGGCGACGCCGGTCGTCACATCATCCCACGCGTCGACGTGCGCGACATCCGAAATCTCGATGATGTCCCGTGGGCGGACGACGTGGTAGGGCGTGCCGGGCACGATCTGCTCGCGAAACGCGAACACGCGCACCCCCGCGTCGTGGACCTCGATCGGCCCCTTGTTGTTCGTCCACCGGCGCTGCCGCCACAACTGGACACTGAATTGGCCCGTCTTGGGATCGCGCAGCCCTTTTCGATAGTGCATCCACCGTCCCGACTCGCCGGTCGTTCGCGTGTAGGCGGGGCCGATCTCCAGCGGGCTGAGCAATGATAGTTCGAGTCCCAGACCGTATTGTTGTGCGAACTTACCGATCCGCGCGATCAGCTGGATGTACTCCGGCATATCGGGGGTTAAACTGCGCGGCTTGTTTTGGCCGGGCCGGTATTGCGCGAAGAATTGATCAAAAGCGACGACCAGTGTGTCGAGACCGCGCCGCTGCGCTCGCGTGCAGATTTCCCGCAGGCTTTCTGAGCGCGGCGCGAAGGACGTTGTCAGGTTCAGTTTCCGGTCAGGGTCCGCCGCCAGTTGTCGTAATTCCTCGTCGCTCACCAAGATGATATGCGCCCGCGGCAGAAACCCCCACGGTCCAGGGTATGCCACCAACTGGCCGCGATAAACGTGCTCGGCCGGCCGATCCTGCCCGGACGGTGAGGCGTCCGATGCCCAGGTCGGCACGGCAAAGATTAACGTCACGCAACCGATCGCGAGCGTTCGCCGAACGGCGGGACTTAGTAAATCGTTGGGCGTCATGCAGGTGTACCTTTTGCTCTTGGGCCGCACGGCGTGTACCACGCGTGGTGCCGGACGTACACGCTCGAGGGCGGCGCATTGACCGCGGTGGGGAAGACCGGGAACTTTGTGTAAGGCAATTATTGTACCAAACCGTATTGCTACCGTGGGCGCTGTGAATCGGTGTTAGAAACCTTATGGGCGGAAATTTGATGATCTTGAGTCAAGTCTTGGGGACGAGATTCGGCCATTCGTGCCGAACTTGCCGTCAGACGCGGGACGCGTGTAGTGCGGAATCAGCGCGCCACCGGGGATAAACCCGGTGGTGGCGGTAGTGGCGGGACGACGCGTGCGGCGCGTGGGACGATCCAACGGGCTCTTCCAACCGTTCTGGTCGAAGACGTCGAGATATGGGTCAACCACGACCCTGATGAAACCTTGGGCTCGGCGCGAAACGCCAACTACTGTCAGTTCCGATACGCGATTGGCTTGCCGCCGCGAAGACTCCTCGTCCCGATACTGGACTTATTGGTCGGAATAGACGCGCGTGCCTTCTTCCTTGGTGACCGGGACCTGGAGTTCGTCGCTGCGTAGCTGGACGCGGATGACGTAGGCGCCCACCGCCTTGCCGCGCGCGTGGATGGAGAAGACTGCTTGCTCGTCCGGGGCGAGTCCCGCAAGCGGCGCGAACGAGATGACTTGGCCCTGGATGGTCGCTTGAGTTGGTCCGCTGCCGGTGGTTGGCTCGAGGCCGGGCGGGAGCTGCGCGATCAGCTGGATGTTGGAATCTGCTTTGGAACCGAGGTTCTGTATCTGGACTTCGTACGTCGTGTCGCTTCCCAGCTCGATCGGGTCGGCCGAGTCCTTGACGGTGAACGCGAGTTCGGCCGTGCCTTCGACGCGAATCTTCTGTTCGACCGACTGGCTGAGACCAAGGTCGGCCTTGCCGTCGACGCGCAGTTTGAGATCCCCCGCTTCCAGTGGCAGCACGGAAACATGGATTTCACCCTTCGCGCCCGCTGGCAGCTCTTCCAAGCTCCAGTAGACCGCGTGCGTCTGCGGATCGTATTGGCCTTGCTGGTCGCTGGTCACGTATTTCATGCCCTTCGGCAGATAACCGACCAGCTCGACGTTCTGGGCGGCGGCCGTTCCAGGGTTCGCGACTTGAATCGCATAGGTGGCCTGGCGATCAAGGAAACGATGTGCGGGTCCGCGCGCGGCGAGCGTCAGTTGCGGCGCCGTGACCTCAATGGATTTCTTGTCGTTCGCGACCAGGTTTCCCTCGCCACGGACAAGCAGGTTGTTTTCGTACGTACCCGCTTTCACGGCGTTCATCGCCAGCGTTAACTCGATCGAAGTACCCGGTGCGAGTGTACCGATCGCATGTTCCAACTCGCGCCCCGCGGCGTGTGTGAACCCCTCGGGCACATCTTCTTCCAAGACAACGTTCGCCGCCGCGCCGCTGCCCGTGTTGGAAACCGTGATATGAATGGTTGCCGCTTGGCCGATCAGGACTTTTTCCGGGACCGTTTGTTGCACGGCGAGTTGCGGGCGCGTGCAGACGGACCGTACCGATGCTTTAGCTTGAAACGCGACCTGGGCGACACTGCCTATCTCGCCCTCCATTTTGGGCAGGAGTTCAATCGAAATCGACGAGGTCTGTCCGGGTGCGATGGTGCCGAGCTGCCAGACGAGCAGCCCGTCGGCCGTCGGCGCGATCGTGGGTGTGGCACGCACGAACTGGGTGCCACGCGGCACTCGGTCCACGACCATCACATCGTGTGCCGGTGCGTTGCCCGTGTTACGTACCTGAATCTGAAAAACAGCCTTGCGGTCGACCTGAATTTCCTCCGGGGCCGACTTTTCAATCGCCAGAGTTGGGGTCTGCTGACCTTCGAATCGATGGTCACCCGGCACGTCCGAGGGACCATCGCCACGGATCGGCGTTGACGTCGCGGCGGACGGTGTGTTCGCCGTCGGGATCGCAGAGGTGGACGAAGACAACGATTGATTGAGGGGCGCTGGGGATGGCGCTCCGCCAAATGAGCCGGTTGCTGGAACGTCCAGCGGCGCCGGCGCGCCCGGCGACATCGGCGCTGGACTCGGTGTCGTCGTGTCGGTCAGTGTAAGTGAACGGGCTGCCGGCGGCTCGGTTGGTCCAATGCCCGGAATCAACGGCGCCGCGGGTGTCGACGTGCCGTATCCAGCCCCGGTCGCGGGCCCCGGTACGTTGGATGGCCGCGTGCTCCCAACCGCATATTCGGACAGGGTATTGTTACTGTGTGCCGCACCCGCCGCCATCGCGCCCAACGCGGCGCCGGCGGTCGCTCCGGAGGCCGTCGCGGCTGGACTGGGCAGTGGAGCCGCGGAAAACCTGCTAGCTGGATCGGCCGACGGTGGCGTTACCCCGGCCGTGGCCGGGCCCGGGACTCCACTCGCCGGCGGCGAAGGCACGCCGGACAGACCGGGCGGCAACGTCGCGGACGTGTTGGGTTCGGGTAAACTCGGCGCCCCGACTGGCACGGTCCCCGGCGAGGGTGGCGGTGGCAACGAGG
>CAZSOG010000473.1:0-5101 GCA_964607555.1 uncultured Pirellulaceae bacterium
TAAGAGTAAGAGTAAGAGTAAGAACTAACCCGCCGTTCATGGTCAAAGACCGTGAACAGCTACCGTCTTTCGAGAAATGGAGCTTGTACCATGGATACACCCGCCAACGTCTCGTTACCGCAAGAACTGCGCGCGAAGCTGGAGGAATTCGAGCCCGATCCGAACAGTCCGCATCCACTGACGATCCAAAAGACGATTTTTCTGGCCGGATGGCTGCAGCGGCGCGCGACCGAACTGCAGACGCCGCAGGAACGACGGCAACAAACTGAATTCGACCGGATGCTTCAGCATCCAACGGACAAAGCGACCCTGATGCAGATCACGGATCAGGCGTTCCGGGCCAAGTCCGCGCACCGGGTCGCCGATCAACTGACGCACATCTTGGATGTGCAGGGAATTCCGCGTTTCTTTTCTCCGCTGGACCGCACGCTGTTAAAGGCATTTCAATCATTTGGCAGCTGGTTGCCGGGCGTCGCGGTACCCATGGTCAAGGAGAAGATGCAGCAGGAAACGGCCAATGTGATCTTGCCCGCGGAGCGGCAATTACTTTCCCGGCATTTGCACGCGCGGCGCGATGAAGGCGTCCGCATGAATGTGAATATACTGGGCGAGGCACTGCTCGGCGAACGCGAGGCCGAGAACCGTTTGATGCGCTATCTCGAAACGCTCCAACGCCGGGAAATAGAAGTCATCTCCGTCAAGATCTCGACGATCTTCTCGCAGATCTGGCCGATCGCACGCGCCCACACGATCGATGTACTCACGGAACGGTTGGAGTTGTTGTATCGTGCGGCGGCGAAAACGCGGTTTCGGCGAGCGGACGGCACGGAGGTGGCCAAGTTCGTCTATTTGGACATGGAAGAATATCGCGACATGAGCATCACCGCGGAAGCGTTCACACGCTGCCTGGAACGTCCCGGGATGGAACAGGTGGCGGCCGGCATCGCGCTGCAATCGTATGTGCCCGACTCGTTCGGTACGCAGGTGCGGCTGAATCAGTGGGCGCGACAACGAGTTGCCCGCGGGGGCATGCCGATCACGATTCGGATCGTCAAGGGCGCGAATATGGAGATGGAACGGGTCGAGGCGTCACTCTACAACTGGCCGGTTGCGACCTATAAGACGAAATTGGAGACCGACGCGAATTTCAAGCGAATGTTCCTCGAAGGCCTGAAGCCGGACAACCTCGCGGCCGTCCGACTCGGCGTCGCGTCGCACAATCTGTTCGAATTGGCATTCGCGATGGTGCACGCGGTCGAGCAAGACGCGTTGGACTACGTGCAATTCGAGATGCTCGAGGGGATGGCGAACCCGCAACGCCGCGCCCTGCTCGAACTGTGCCACAATCTACTGCTCTACGCGCCCGCATGCCGGCGCGAGGATTTCATTCACGCCGTTGGATACCTCGTGCGCAGGATGGATGAGAATACCGGGCCCGACAACTTCTTGCGACATGCGTTTAAAATCGAGGTCGGGAGTCCCGACTGGAATCGGTTGGCGGAGAAATTCGTCGCGTCGTGCCATGCAATCGATACGGTCTCGGATGCTCCGCGGCGCGTCCAGAATCGACACGAAACACCAACACCGGTCATGGGCCCGGAGCATCCGTGGCAGGCGTTCATTAATGAAGCCGACACGGATTTTGCCCTCACGTGCAACGCGCGGTGGGCCGGTGACCTGGTCGAGCGATGGCGGCTGCGCGTGGACAATGAACCGCTCGATATCCCACTGGAAGTGGCGGGTCAGCGCGTGACGGACGAGCGGCCGGTGCGTGTATCCTATGATCCATCACGGCCCGATGTGGTCGTCGGCCGATACCGCCAGGCCGACCAACAGGATATCGAACGCGCGGTGCGCTGCGCGCGGGCCGACGAGGACGGTTGGCGAACACTCCCGCCGCATGAACGTGGGCAGATTCTGCGTCACGCGGCACAGGAGGTGCGTGAATCACGCGCGGACTTATTGGGGATCGCCATGGCGGAAGGGGGTAAGATTCTGTCGGAGTCCGATCCGGAGGTTTCGGAGATCACCGATTTCCTGGAATTCTACAGCCGGACGGCCGAGTATTTTCAGACCATGCCGGGCGTGCGTGCGCAAGGACGTGGCGTGGCGGTGGTCGTGTCGCCGTGGAACTTCCCGATCGCCATTCCGGGCGGCGGGGTCGCCGCGGCGCTGGCCGCCGGCAATACCGTGATCTTGAAGCCGGCCTCCGATACCGTTCTGACCGCCCATGTGTTGTGCCAGTGCTTCTGGCGCGCCGGCGTGTCCAAACGGACGCTGCAGCTTGTCCCCTGTGCCGGCGCGACCGGCGGACGCCAGCTGGTCGCCCATGAGGATGTGGATGTCGTAATCCTGACCGGTGGGACCGCGACCGCCATCCAGATGCTGAAACAGAAACCGGAGCTGCACCTGCTGGCCGAAACCGGTGGAAAAAACGCGACGATTGTGACCACGCTCTCCGATCGCGATCAGGCCGTGAAGCACGTCTTGCATTCGGCCTTTAGCCATAACGGGCAAAAATGCTCGGCGACCTCCCTGTTGATCCTCGAAGAGGAAGTTTACGACGACCCGGATTTCCGCCGTGCGCTGTGCGATGCGGTTCAGAGCCTGCATGTTGGGTCGGCTTGGGATCCGCGGACGCGCATCAGCCCGCTGATCCGGCCGCCGGCCGACGTGCTGGAGACCGCGCTGAAGGAGCTCGAGCCGGGCGAGTCATGGGCGGTCATGCCGCATTTTTCCGAGGAAAACCCGAACCTGGTTTCGCCCGCGGTGAAATGGGATGTGCAGCCCGGTAGCTTCACGCATATGACGGAGTTCTTCGGGCCCGTCCTCGCCGTGATGAAAGCGAAAAACCTGGAGGACGCAATCCGGATCGTGAACCAGACCGGTTACGGTCTGACGTCCGGGCTCGAAACGCTCGACGACCGAGAACAGTCCGTCTGGATCGGTGCGATCCGCGCCGGCAACCTGTATGTCAATCGTTCGACGACCGGTGCCATCGTTTTACGCCAGCCCTTTGGCGGGATGGGAAAGTCCGCGTTTGGACCCGGTATCAAAGCCGGTGGCCCAAACTATGTGGCCCAACTCATGAAGTTCGAGGATGATGAACTGCCCAGTACGGATGTTCCACCCGGGGATTCGTTGCTGGACCAATTCGCGCGTGATCTGACCGATGCCGCGCGGGACAACCCGGACCTACCGGCGGAACAAGTATCCCGAATCGTGGCGGCCATTGCGAGCTACCAAGAAGCGATGGCCGACGAATTTGGTCGAGAACACGATAATTTTCGACTCGTCGGCGAAGACAATTTTCGCCGTTATTTGCCGGTCCAGGAGTTGCGTGTCCGGGTTCACCCAGACGATTCATGCTACGAGATCATCGCCCGCGTGTGCGCGGCGCACGCCGCCGGATGCCGGGTCACCGTGAGCTCACCGCCGGACCATGAGTCGCCCATACTCGACCTCCTGGACCGCCTGACTGGGCACTGGGCCGCCATGATCGAGTTTGTCGAAGAGTCGGACGACGTCGTCTGCGAACTCGTACGCTTGCGCCACACCGATCGGTTGCGCTATGCGGCCGCCGAACGCGTCCCGCGGCAGGTTCGAGAGGCCGTCATGGAGACCAATATCTATGTGGCGGATGCGCCAGTGCTCATGCACGGCCGCGTGGAACTGCTGGCGTACGTGCGTGAACAAAGCGTTTGCTTGGACTACCATCGCTATGGCAACCTCGGACGACGTGCCGACGAAGAACGCGCCGAACCGCTGTAAAGACCCCGCACGCGCGGTCCTTACAGCGGCCGACGTGGACGCTCAATGTCCCGTGTTCTGCAGCACGACCTGGGCACGCAAGATCGCATGCGCGCACGCGCGGCGTGCCCGTGCCGCCACCGGAACGGCGACTACTTGACCGCGCCCAGCGGGAGTACCGTCTTGCCAAGCGACTCGTTGAGTACCTGCGCCAATGCGGTGTAGATCGCGGAAGCACCGCAAACCACGCCCTCCCAGCCGGTGAATGTCTTGAGGGCTGCGTTGCCCGTGTAATCACCCGCCGCCAGCAGGAAGAACAACACGGCAAGTGATGCGAAAACAAACTGTAACGCGCGGTTCGTCGGTAACGTCCCCACGAACATGACCGCCGTGAAGATGCCCCACATGATCAAATACGCGATGATCCCGGTTCCCGTCGCGGCTTCGCACAAACCCATCTTGGGGAACGTGAGAAAGCCGACAAACGAGAGCCAAAATAATCCGTATGAAGTGAATGCCGTCGTGCCAAACGTGTTCCCTTTCTTCCATTCCATGACACCCGCGATGATCTGGGCAATGCCGCCGTAGAAAACACCCATCGCCAGGACCATTGATCCAAGTTCAAAAATGCCCGCATTGTGTAAGTTCAGCAACACCGTCGTCATGCCGAACCCCATCAATCCCAGTGGTGCCGGATTCGCCGTCGTGTCTTTCAACAGCGTTACCGTTGAATTCTCTGTCATTTCCGTGCCGTCCTTTCGTTGGCTAAGGCCTCTGTAACAGTGTATGCTCGATGAGTTTAGTTCACGACGCAACCAGCTGTCAACAAACACGCCCGATAGTTTTCTTGAATTCGAAATGAATGCGATAGTTGCACTCCTGTTGCCGATTGCGCAGCGCGATAAGACGCGGCCAGTGCCGGACGTCGTGCCGCGCGCAGAAGAGGCCATGGTCCCGGCCACGCAGTCCGATATGCTAATGGAAACGATTGCCACAAGGTGACCTGATTGCGGTGCTATCGGGACCGCGCGAATCGGCATGCGCGCACCGTGGAACAGGTCGTCTCGCGCGTTGTTGCAGTCCATCAGACGGCTTCCTTGATACGAGCAGACATTACAGAATGTAATGATAAGATAAGAGGCTGTAACAGTATCTGATTGCAAGAATGGATGCGCGGTTTCCTCGTCCGTCGCGTTATCAGGTGAGGTAGTGCAGAATCACCGTTCCACCGGGATAAACCCAGCGGTGACGGAAGTTCGTGGTGTTGTCGGCGAGGTAGTGCAGAATCAGCGCTCCGCCGGGATAAACCCGGCGGTGGCGAGGCGGCACGGGAGCCAGCTCATGGGTGGGC
>CAZSOG010000474.1:0-5099 GCA_964607555.1 uncultured Pirellulaceae bacterium
CTGGGCAAAGCGATCGCAGCGCACGGCCACATTGCGCCAGACGAAATTGCGATCGGCATGATCTTCCAAGTGTGCCAACTCGGGCCAGCGCGCCAGCGTCATGGGCCGGCGATCCACGTACAGGTCGACCCAAGGTGATACGGGGTCCGCGGCATGCCCGTATCCGCGCACGGTAATCTTGCCGAAGTTGGTCACGCCGTTTTTTTTGAGATCGCAGCGGTAGACATGCCCGCGTGCTTTGTCGGGCAAGCGGGCGAGAATCGCCGGGTCGGTGACCGCGCTAAACCCGTGCAGTCGCGCGCCCCCGGAAAAAACAGGTTGCTGACCGGCGGCGGCCCGATAGACAATGGGCGCGCCGGCGGTACCGGAGTCGCTCTTTTCAAGTTCCCACGTGCTGCGTACCGAGTAGACACCGGCATGAACGAGCACTGTTACCCCGCCCCGAGGTAACTTGTTGGATCGCGCGCGGAGACGACGAATCCGGTCGCGGGCTCCCGGCAGGCTGGCCAGAGGACTATCGGCGGTGCCGGTAGCGCCGTCGCGTCCGCCCGGCGCCACGTGCAGCACGAGGCCGGGCGTGGGTAACCTGGGGATGGGGGTACGGCCTTCCGTTCCATCACGCCGTGGCAACCCGGTTGCCAGACGGTGCATTTCTTCCGCCAGTTGTTCCGCTTCCCGGCGATGGTGCGGCGGAATGTCGGCCCGTTTTGCCGTCCGCGCAAAAGCACCGCTTGCGGCTTTGTAATCACCTTGTCGCCAATAGCTATCGACGGAATTCGCAGACACGCTAGAATTCGCTCGTTCCAATCCGCCCACCCTCGACGTCCGCTGTCGAAACTCCATATGTCGCATATGAATTGCCCGTAGAATTCTAGGGTGTCTGACATTCTCCACGTTTTTCCTTTCTCCTTCCCTTTTTGTGTGGGAAACGATTTGCAGACACCTGTTTTGCCTACTTGGCCGTGTATGGTACAATTTGAGTGCGAACCACGTAGCGAGCGGAAGGCACGGATGTGGCCAAACACCCAAACAAGCATAGCCGCGCGGCGGTTCAATATGCCGAGCGGAGCGGCTGGTCTGTGAGGAAAGCCAATGCCCGTGCCCATGTTTGGGGAGTACTCTCATGTCCTCATCATGCGAGAGATGGATGCCCGATTCGTGTAATGTCCACGCCTCGCAATCCAGAAAAGCACGCCCACGAAATTCGACGCGATGTTGATCGCTGTCCACATTGACTCCGGGATACACGACGCTGGGACGGGAACAATGAAAGAACACGAATTCACGCTTGTGTTGACCGCAGACCCAACCGATTCCGAAGCGGATAAGCTGTGCGGTGTTTTTGATGACGGCACGATTTCCACAATTGCGGGTGTGCCTCAGATACATTTTCATCGAGAGGCCGGGGCGTTGGAGGAAGCGATCCGATCGGCCATCGGAGATGTTCGTTCCGCCGGCTTCGACGTGTCACGCGTTGAGATGGAACCGAGCGCCCTGTTGCAGACGATCTGATTTTCAAATTCGCTCATTTGCTCGACAGAATTCGCAGACACGCTAGAAATCGCCCGTTCCAGGCCGCGTGCCACCAACGTCGGGTGACGAAGTTCCATATGTCGCATGTAAATTGCCGGTGCAATTCTAGGGCGTCTGGCAGTTTCGAGATTTTCGTGAAGAAACGTCCGTGACCGTGCATCCAAAGGGGCAGTGCGCGGAGAGACTTCGCGGAAAATGACGGTTTTTGGAAGCACTTTCTTGAAGAACGAGGATGTGAAATGAAGTACTGTATTTCTGGTTCCCTCCTGGTCGCCGGCTTATTGGCGTTTACTCTTTCTGGTTGCGGTACCGCGTCGACAGGGCCTGACCAGCCCGCGAGCACCGGCACGCCGGCCGCCAATAGTGAGCAATCGGACCAAGACCATGCCGACCACGCGGGGCACGATCATGGGGACAACATGGAACATGGAGATCACGAGGGCGGTGGGCAAGCCTCGAGCATGGAAGAGATGGAAAAGGGGCTCGCCAGTTTGTCGCCGGAGGATGCCGCATCGGCGCGCAAGCAGCACGTCTGCCCGGTCACGGGCGAGATGCTCGGCACCATGGGCACCCCGATCAAAGTCGAGGTAAAAGGCCAACAAGTGTGGCTCTGTTGTCCCGATTGTAAAGATAAGCTGTTGGCCGACCCGGACAAGTATCTGGCTAAATTGAACCACTAAGCAGGTGGGCGAAACGGACTCCGCAGAGTGTTGATCCGCTTGCCCGACGGACTCGGAAGTCCGACGTGCACCTTGACGAGCCAGTTGCTTTCAGCATTCTGATATTCGCGCCCCCGATTCTCGTGTCCGTGTTCCCAAACCCACGGGCATTTTCCCCATTTCGGCGACGGGCCAGGAAGACCGTCGTACCTGTTTGAAACCGAGTCTTGCTTAGATTCTCAGGCTGCCACATACGCGCACCATGCGCGCATGTTTCCAAGCAAACAACGGGAGCGCTGCGGAACAAAAGCGTACTCCCTAATGGGTTGCGGGCTTCCCGCATTAGAGCTTCGAAGGAGAAAACTCGCATGCGTTGCTCCACACTGGTTCACGGAGTGTTGATAGTCCTTTTTTCCAGTCTCTACGCCATGGCTCAAGGGTCCGGCAGCAGTCGCGCCGCACCGCCTTCATCTTCCGGATCGAGCCGCGCTAATCAGGGGGTTCCAACAACCCCGCGCCCGCCAACGCCGACCCAGTTCACGGCCTCGTTTTGGAAGTACTTGAATAACCCGAAGTCGCCCTATTACCGGTGGGGGACTCCGGGCAAGACGAAACACCAGCAACAGCGTCCAGAACCCGGTGCCATGGGCGGGCACATGGACACGCCCCATCGCGGTGTTGGCCAGACATTTCTGAACGGAACGGCGAACAAGGACCTGAAACAAGTTCCGGTCGGTTCGGTATTGGTGCGCGAAGAGTATACGCCGGACCTCAAGACGCGTGCGAATATCACGGTCATGTATCGGTCCAAGGGAGCCGACCCCAAGAATGGCGATTGGTATTGGATCATGTACAAGCCGGACGGGAGTCTCGCCCGAACGCCGGCGGACCAAGGGAACCGGGCCATGGCCGGCCGAGTTCGAAGTTGCGTTGAATGCCACCGGCGTGCCGGGGGTAACGACTTCGTGTTCTTGAACGACCAACCAGTGCCGCCACCGCGGCGGCCGGTTCCGCAAGGCAGCGGTTCGCGCCGGTGAAGCACTCGCCGTGATCACAATAAAGAACGTGTCGCGCCGGTTCGGGCCGTTGTCATGGCTTGTCGTGTTAGCCGTGCTGTCCGAAGCGATTTACTTGCTGATTGCGTTGGCCGGACAGAGTCTCCATGTGGAGGGCGTTGGCAACTGGTCGTTGCTCACGATTCTGGGGCTTTTCACCGCGGCTTTCGTTGTTTATCTGGTGGCACTCAAATTTGCCCTGTCAGCTGACCAGGACCGGCGTCTGTTGTTGTTGGTCGGCATGGCGGCCGTGGTTTTTCGTCTGACACTGCTGCTGACCGACCCGATCGCGGAACTCGATATTTACCGCTACATGTGGGACGGTGAGGTCTGCGCGCAGGGAGTGAACCCGTTTCGCTACAGCCCGGAGCAAGTCCTGGCGGCCACTGGTGACGCGCGCACACCCGCCGACCTGGCCAAGCTGGTTGGTTTGCGCGATCGGTCGCCCGAACTGAGGACAATCCTCGGGCGCATTCACTTTGCCGAACTCCCCACGATTTATCCCCCAACCAGCCAGGCCATCTTCACGTTGGCCAGTCTTACCACTCCGGACGGGGCGCCTGTTCTGCGTCGCATGGTGACATTCAAAGCCTGGTTTGTCCTGCTGGACATCATGACTCTCGTCCTGGTGGTGCTGCTGCTGCATGCAACCGGTAAGGCCGTGGGTTGGTCGCTGGCCTATGGCTGGTGTCCCTTGGCGATCAAGGAGTTTGCCAACAGTGGGCACCTTGACGCCGTCGCCGTGTTTTTTACGACGTTGGCAGTCTTTCTTGTGGTTCGGGCCTGCTTTCATGCGACCGGTGCTCGTGCGAAGGCGTGGATTCTCGGCGCTGCCATCGCGCTGAGCCTCGCGATCGGTGCGAAACTGTATCCGCTGGTCCTGGTGCCTCTGTTTCTTAGCGTCAGCCTGTCCCGAATTGGATGGCGTAGCACGTTCGCGGCAGGGCTGGCACTCCTGCTGACAACTGGCCTGATCATGTGGCCGATGGTCCCGACCGGCGAGGTGACCGAATTGCGGCCATTTCGTTTTCCTTCGACCAGCGAGGAATTGCCGCCATTGGCACCGTCGTACATTGGCATGGAGCCTCGTGATCCCAGTGAAAGCCTGCGTCTGTTTCTAAGTGAATGGGAGATGAATGACTTTCTGTTCATGCTGTCGATGGAGAACATCCGGCCGACGGATGAGCTGCCGACGACCGACGTGGCGTGGTTTACGGTTGTGCCAGAGCGTTGGCGAAAACCGGTGCGCCAATTCACTGGACAGGTTACCGGTGTGGAACCGAGTCGTACGCCGTTCTTCTTCACGCGCGCGGTGACCTCGGGCATGCTCTTGATCCTGGCGCTCGGTCTCGCGTGGCGCGCCGGCCGGCGGCAAACAGCTCAGGCGTTTCTGGAAGCGGCGTTTCTTACGGTCGCCTGGTTCTGGCTGATCCTGCCCACCGGCAACCCGTGGTATTGGACCTGGGCGCTACCCTTATTGCCGTTTGCACGGGGCAGGACGTGGCTCGCGCTAAGTGGCCTGGTGTTCATATACTATGCGCGTTTCTGGCTGACCTTCCACTATCCGAACGCCCCGGTGTTGGGAACGACCTACAAAGGCGCGTTATTTTTCGACTATGTCGTGACGTGGCTGGAGTTCGGACCTTGGTTCGCGGTACTGGCATTCGCGGCGGGACGACGCTGGACAAGGAAAACAGTCGCGGCTCCGCGGCGTTAGATTCTTAGTCTGCAGGATGCGCGCACCGTGTGCGCATGTTTTTCCCGAGACCGTACGCCGCAAACCCTACTTGGACAGCACCACTTTGTCTGTCACGAATGGCGCAGGTCACTACAGTCCAGGGAGTTACGCCCC
>CAZSOG010000475.1:0-5099 GCA_964607555.1 uncultured Pirellulaceae bacterium
CACGGTGCGCGCATCTGGCAGCCTAAGTCTCTAACTCCCAACTCCTTACAACGCAACCGACTTGACTCGACACAAAAACTTGACCCAAGATCATCAAATTTCGGCCCATAAGGTCTCTAACCCGCGCGGCGATAAGACCGCGCGGCTCGACGCTCCAGCAGTGGGCCGGCCAATCGAGTGGCGATGATCCGGAGGGACGCGTCGACGACGGTGTCGAGCGTGCGTTGGGGCACATCGGTCCGCATCTGAATCACCTGGTCGGCACGGTCGCGCACGACGCCCGCTGTCCGCGTGCGTATGTAGCTCTCCGCCTCCAGCGTGCTGGCCATGGTCCCGGCGCGCGCCACGATTCGATTCCACGCCTCCCAATGGCAGTCGTTCGCGACCGTCTCGGCGAGTTCGGTAAGCAAATGTGCGTCCAGGGGTCGAATAAAACGGTCCAACCAGCGCATTGTGGGCTCCTTGGATTGTTAGGCTGCCAGATGCGCGCACGGTGCGCGCAGGTTCGAAAGCGAACAACGGGAGCGCTGCGGAACAAAGGCGTACTCCCTTGTGGATTGCGGGCCACCCGCCTTGGGGATTCTTGATTGGGACGCCGTACTCACTGAGTGCATGACACACGGTCGATATTCGAGTCCGTCGCGGGGTCCGGCGTCCGACGTCGCCACCACGGATTTCGGCACCGGCTCTCAAGTTGCACGGGGTCGCAAGTCGATTATGCGATAAATACCAGGTATAGGCATCGAAACGAATGAGCCCGGTTCTTCAACAAGAATCCATGATATCCGGTGCCCCTGCGACGATAGGCGCTGAGAATTGGGGCTCCCAGATTGACTATTCCCCTTGACCGGAACGAGCGGACTTTCTAAGTTGCACCAATCGGGTGGTCACGGCGCCGTAGCCAAGTGGCTAAGGCAGCGGATTGCAAATCCGCCATCATGGGTTCGAATCCCATCGGCGCCTCTTTCTGAAGCCACGATCCACGTGGGTTGTGGCTTTTTCTATGCGCCCGGCCGTTTCCTGACGGGCGACTTCCCATTCGGGGGGCACCGCACGCCCGCGAATCCGATTCTTTTGATGATTCATCGTCGAGCGTTTGTTCGGTTTCTCCACTCCCCCGGTCTCCCCGTTCTGGCAGATCGGCGCAACTTACCTGTTTCTTTGTGGGGCATGCCAATGCTACAATTAGGTATGGGCATCGACGGTCATTTAGATCTCATCACAACGGTCGATCGTCCGGCATGGTGGCCAAGCCTGTGCGCTCGGAGGCAACTCGAATTCGGGGGATCCAGTTTCAACCACCGACAATAACGGACGGGTTATGGATGGCGTAAAACAGCTCACTCGCCCCACTGGCAGCGCATCGGACCGGGTTATGGCATTTCGTTTCTGGACGGAACGGCAATTGACGATCCACGTTGATGGGCCCGATGGCGGCCGGGAGTTTCGTCTCGGCAAGCCGTATGCGCGCATCGGGCGTCACGGTCGATGCGAAGTCCCATTGGAGGGCGAGGCGATCCCCAGAATCGGCGTCTATCTGCACGCGACGGAAGATGGTATTTTCTATGTTGATCTCGCATCCGCGGTTCGTGGCGGCGAGAGCTCTTCCGGTTGGTTGGATGCAAATCAGAATTTGGAATTGGGCGACTATCGAATTCGCGCCACGTTTCGAGAAGGTCCGTCGCCGCGCACCGACATCTCCACGCCACTGGACGAGAAGAACGGCATCGCGTTGCCCGCGCCCGTCATTTACGTACTGGTCGAGGGCACACAGCAGGCAAGTGTTCGATTGGCGCGCAGTTTGACGGTTGTCGGTCGCCGGCGGCCGAGCACGCTGCGTCTCAAAAGCGAATTCATCTCGGCGACGCACGGCATTTTTTATTGGCAGGATGAGCGGCTCTGGATCATTGATCTCTTGAGCAGCAATGGCACGGAAAAACGCGGTCGGCGATTTGACGTGGAACGACTGCGGTTACGAAGAATGATAAAGCTGGGCGACGTCCAACTCGGGTTTGCCCGCACCGCCGCGAACCCCGTCTCGGAGTCGGCGACGGGACAATCCGATATCCCAAGCAATCAAGGCGACCTATTCGACCTGCACCCACCCGATCCAGTGGCCGTTGGTCTGTCGGATTCGGGCGAGTCACAGTTGAGTTCCGAGTCGTCATTGACCAGCGACGGCGACCTGCGGGACGGAACGTCGGCTATTACGCATGAAATGGATGTAATTGCGGAAATGCAACAACAACTGGAACGGGAACGCGTAGCGTGGGAATCCGAACGAACCGAACAGCGCAAGCAACTTGATGCGCAGTTCCAGGAACTGGACCAGCACTTCGCCGAGATTCAGTCGTGGCGTGCCGAGCTGGATCAGCAGTCGGATCAGATCGAGCAGAACCTGACGACACTCGCCGACAGCCAGACGCAGATTCAGCGTGAGCGCGCGGAATTGGCGAACCTGCGCGCGGCGCTGTCGCTCGATCAAAAACGGGCGCAGGAGGAATTTGAACGCCAGCACGCCGAGAGTGAATTGCTGCGCGGAACGCTGGACTCCCAACAACGGGCGCTTGAGCAACGTGATGCTCGGCTCAAGGAACGCGAGTCGACGCTGGCGGCACAACAACAACAGCTTGCCGCGCAACACGCGGACCTTGAAGCACTCAAGACTCGGCTTGAATCCGAGCGTGAACAGGCGGACGCCAAGCTCAAGCAACAGCAGCGCGACCTGGCCGACCTGACCAAGCAACTCGACGCCCAGAAACAGGAACTGGTCAATCTGCAGACGGCGCTTACCGCGCGTGAAGAGGCACTCGCCCAGCAAACCCAAGCCATGGACGATCGGCAACGCACGTTGGCGGCACTCCAGACCCGCGTCGACTCGGGCCAACAGCAGGCAACCTCGCAACTCGAACAGCAGCGTGTCGAGCTGCTGGAGCTGCGCGCGTCGATGGCGTCGCGCCAGCGGGAACTCGACGCGCTGCAAGCCGAATTGGCCGAGCGTGACCAGACGTTGACGGCACGGCAGGACGAGTATGCCGCGGACCGCCGGCGGCTTCAAGAACAACAAGATGCGTTGCAACGTCAGCAGGCCGAATGGACCGAGCAATATCGCGGTCAGCTGGCGGAAATCGAGCGTGAGCGTGCCGACCTGGCATCGGCGCCGGCCGGCATGGCCGACGCGGTACCGAACCCGGCTGCCGGCAGGGCCGCGCCCCGCTCCGATGCGCCGCCCCCACAAGACACCGACCAGCTGGCGCGGACACGCGCGTACCTGAAGGCTCAGCAAAAACAAATCGAGCAAGAAAAGCAGCAACTCGAGACACGGCGCGCCGAATTGGCCGCGGACAAATGGAAACAGAGCCAGGCACTCGAGAAGGACAAGGCGGCCATCCGCGACCTGCGCAATCAACTGCAAAAGGAATACCTCGAGTTCGCGCAACAAAAACGCGCTTGGAACCAGGAAAAAGAGACGCGGCTGCAAAGTGCGAGCGAACAGCAGGCCGAGCTGGAATCCGTCCAGTCGAGTTTGGCCGCGCAGCTTGCCGAACTCGAGTCCCTGCGCACGCAAGCTGCCGACCGTGCGGCGGCGTCCGCAGCGCCGGCTACGCCCAAACCAAGCAGCAAACGGGAACAGAAAGCACTGCGGCAGCAACAGGCTGAATTGGATAAACTACGCCGCACGCTGGAGCGCGACCGGCAGAGATTCGCAAAGCAGCAACAGGCCGCCGCGCAAGATCTGGAACGAGGGCAACAGGAGCTCGCGAAACAAACGGAACAACTGGAACAGCGACAACAAGAAGAAGAGGCTGAAGTGAAACGGCGACGCGAAACACTCCGCCTGCGCCGCGCCGAATTGGAAAAGTTGAGGCAGTCTGTCAAGAACGAACAGCAACAATTCGAAGATTGGCGCAAATCCACGACGTGGAGCCTGGAGCAGACCCAAACCAAACTGGACCAACAAACTGACGCCATCAAACGCCAGCAGGCGGAACTCAACGCCGAGTCCAAGCGGCACGGCACGGAACTTGACCAACGTCAAACGCAAATCGACCAAATGCGAAAGACGCTGAAAAAGGAACGCCGCGAGTTCGACAAATGGCGCAAGGAGACCACGGGCGAGCTCGAACGCGTCAAGCATGACTACGAGCAGCAGCTGCGCGGCATCGAGAAACAACGCCAGGAACATGTGGCTGAATTTGCGCGTCAGGACGAGGAACTGCGCCGCCGCCGCGCCGCGGTGGAGGAGATGACGCAGACGCTGCACCAGGAACGTAAGGAATTCGACGGCTGGCGGAAATCGACCACGCGCGAGCTGGAGCGGACGCAGAAACAATTGGCGCAACAGACCCGTAGTCTCGAAAAACGCGCGGCGCGGATCAAGGAGCCCGTTGCGACCGAACCCTCAAAGAAGGAAAAACAAGAACTCGAACGGTTGCGGACCGCGCTGGAACAGGATCGGAATCAATTCAAACAGTGGCGCGAGGCGGCCGTCCGCGAGCTCGAACAGACACGGCAATCACTCGATGCACGCCAACGCGACCTCGAACGTGAACTCGCCACGCTCCGTGCCGAACGCCAGGAAGCCCGCACGCGACAACAGACACGCGCCGAACAGCCTGTGCCGGCGGCAAACGACGCGTCGGCCGAGGAAGCGACCGATGATCGTTACGAGTGGGCACAGCTTGACGATCAGTCAAACCGTTCGGTCGACCGGGTACTCATGGCACCGACACGACTCACCATGCAGGCCAAAACGCATGGTAACGGGAATTCCGGCCCCGATGCGGATGACGGTCCGCCCCAGCACGACGAAGTGTACGAACAAATGGTCAATCGGCTCGTTGAGTTCGGCCAGCGCAAGCGTAAACGCCGCCTGTTCTTCTGGCGGTAGGTTGCCGCAATTCCGGCAGCGTGCCGGGTCGATGAGTCGGCGGATCGATCCACGTGCGCGTGAATCGTACTGGGGCCACAACTTGCAAGTGATGTGTCATGGAGGCCAGAGTTTCCCTAAACGACCAAAACTGTAACTGTTTAGCCGATTGCCGCAAATTGTCGAGTCAAGGACCCCCACGGGCTTGCCCCGTGGGTGAACGAGTCTC
>CAZSOG010000476.1:0-5092 GCA_964607555.1 uncultured Pirellulaceae bacterium
CGAACAACGGGAGCGCGACCGAAGGAGGGCGTACTCCCTTGTGGGTTGCGGGCCTACCGCATCAGGTCATACGTATACGTGGTGACCGGCGCGGTCTTGGAGCCCATGCCGTCGGGATCGGGCGCCGTGATCGAGGTGACTTGGCCCATGTCGTCGTAGCTATAGACGGTCTCGTGCTGTTGTGCGTCGATGATCTTGCTGACCAACGAGCTGCTGGCATACTCAAACGACGTGGCGTGTCCCAGCGGGTCGGTCACCGACGCCAACAGACCTTGAGCGTTGTAGGTATAGACCGTTTCAGACGCTGCCTGGCTGCCCGCGCCGTCGGGATCCGGGTCGATTCGTTTGGTCGTGCGACCGAGGGTATCGTATTGCCACTGAGTCTGTGCGCCGCCTGGCTCGGTACGGCTGGTAACGCGGCGCATGGCGTCATAGGCATGTGGATCGGCACCGGTTTTCTGCCACGGTCGAGGTTGAATACGGCCTTCAGCCAAAGGACTCTATTGCAAATACCAACCTGGGGCGTCGGTCGCCTGCGGCTCCCTGTGCTCCAAGCTACGATGAATATGGCCTTCGGCCAAGGCGCTTCGATCGATCCCGAAAAGTTCCACATGGGTGACGGTTGACAAACGACAAGAAAAGCGGAAGAAACGAATTGCGCTACAATACCAAGTTTTCAACACCCTCGTGGCGGCGTGCCGGCGCACTTCACGCTGACGCCGATTACTGTGTCGCTGGACTTTCCAACCGGTTTGTCAAGAAACGAACCGGATCGCGTCCCGTGACGCGATCCGGTTTATTGCAGCGGGTAAGATATCCGCGTTCGTATTCTCAGCGATAGTCTGGTACTATCGTTTGCTTCAACACTCCGTGATCTCAATTATGGAGACACGAAGTAAACAACGAGGAACATCAATCTCCACGTGGGTTCTCGTGATCAGGATGCTTTCACCGGAGTTGCTCTGCCAAGGAATCAAGTTGTTCCACGGACGTCAATTCCGCACATGGATCAAATGGCGAATCAACGACTTGCAAAAAGCGACCTCCGTTCTCATACCACCCATGTCCATTTGAGCGACACCAACGCAGATCTAGTAGCAGCCCCAGCCATCGATCATCGCGACACTCCCACGACGTGATGACTCGACGGTAAGGCACGGGTGCCTTGTAATAGAAATCTAGCCCACGTTCCGACAGGTGCTTACCCAAAACGAAGATTGTCTCGTCATTTTCAGGTAAACCGTTCCGGTTAAGCGGAGTAATCGGAATCGGGTAGGGAAACGGCTCGCGCCGGTCGCCGCGACGGTCCGTATGCACCGGACACTGGTGGTGCAACTGAAATATTCTGCTTACCTGTTTCCGAATCAGTATGTCGTTCGCGGGCAGCGGGTGGCGGCACGTAATGCACGTTGGTTGGTCTAACGCAAGCAAACTCATACAAGTATCCCTTCGGCGACACAGGGACCGTGATTGTTTGACTGGAAACCCCTAATTCACGCGTCGTGTTTTCGCCTTCCGCTGGTTGGGCCCGCCCGAATTCCGCGCGCCACGTCGCCCGAAGAAAACTCCGGGGGCCGCGTTTCACAATACGAACGTGCCGACGCGATCCGCGACGTTGGTGCCCTTGGCCAACGAGGTCCTTGAATAGACGAATCCAGATAGACGATTCGGGGACTGACTGGGAAAGGATCGTAAATAAAACGTACGTCGAGAATAGCGTCAAGTCAAATTCTCGTGCCTGTTCGCGCGCCAGCGTGCAGCTCCCAAATCAGGCGCCGTCGGACTGTCCGCGTCGGCCGGCCATCAAACCCGTGAGATAGTCCGCTAATTCGTGAGCGTGAGGATGCTCGGCGCACGCAGTGCTCAAGATCGCTACCGCGTCACGCGATCGACCTTGACTGGCCAGGAATTGGGCCCATTGCCCAAAAACAAACCAACGTCCCCGGTCGAAGAGTTCGACCTCTGGACGGCGTTGATGGCAACGTTCCAATAGTGCCACCGCGTCGGCAAAGCGATGCCGTGCACATAGCTCCAGCGTCCACTGTTGATGCACGTGCAAGTCGTTGGCGAGAAGTGCTGTATTGTTCGGTTCCAGCCGCAGACCTGCCAGGATCTTGGCGGCCGCCTGACGGAAACAATCAGCGTCGCAGAGCTGTAATGACCAGTTATTCCAGGCGGCGATCAGGTTTTGGCGTGCCGGCCCGTCATCGGGATCAAGCTGGCACGCCTGTTGCAATTGACGCACGGCGGGGCCGAATCGCGCATCGCGCAGAAGAACGACCCCGCGGTTGTATCGCACCTTGCCCAGCAGCTGAATGTCATCGATCAAACGAACACGCTCGACCGATCTGCCCGCATCGGCGTCGTCCGCAACCGAACCGATAGACGGCATCTGCTCGAACCAGCGCGGGCATGTTGTTTGCACATCAAATGGATGCGGATCAAGGATGCGGCAATAGACATGGTGTGAGCGCGCGACCGCCGTTGCCCGGACGCCAGCTCGGCGGCAAATACTGATGAATAGAATTGTCGACGTCACGCAATTGTAGGGCCCACCATCCACTGACCGATCCAAGCGGAAACACTGGCTCTGGTAGCGGCCGGTCAACAGTTCGCGGTGCATTTTGCGAAACAGGTACGCGGCACGCGCCCGCGACGAACCATCATCTCCCCGTGGCGGTACCGTGGCGTCGATCTGACAGAAGCGACTCAACTTCCGTTGCACACGAGCTTGAATATCGGGATCGGTCACGCCCGCGGCCACGAGCGCTGCCCGAGGCAAATCGAACGCATCCAGTGCGGGCGTCCCCCAATCGGCGCGGCGGTCCGGCACGCGTGTTGGCACGGTGGCCGCGGCCCACGTCGACGGCAGGTCCATGCAGAAGCAACCAATCGCGAGCGCGACCAGCACGCGCAGGCCGGGTCCGTAGCACGCCGCGGGCGGGCGTTGATACTCGAGTTGACGCCGGCCGTACGACATTGAGCAGGTCCTCGAATTTGAGCAGGTCCTCGAACTGCATCTGGGGACTCGGACACCGTAAAAAAACATACGTTGCAAAAACGCAACGTGTCGGCAAAATGACACGTGATTTCCGGATATTCCGAAAAAAGTGGTTATCCACCATGACGCGATGAGATGACGAGGCCAGGGCACCGTGCTCGCCAACGACCCACCTCGCGTGAGTGTCACCGGACAAGGTGCGAGCAAGCACACGCCGAACGTCATTCGAACGGCAGTTGGTGCCCCATTTTATCCCGTTTGGTTGCCAGATAGTGGGCGTTATATTTATTTGGCGTGGGCAGGATGGGAACCTGATCAACGACTTCAAGTCCATAACCGCGCAGGCTAAACGCCTCGGTCTTCTTCGGATTGTTGGTGAGCAAGCGAATTCTTGTCAGGCCAAGGTCCTTCAGCACCTGGATGCCAATGCCGTAGTCGCGCATATCCGCCTTGAAGCCGAGCGCGTGATTCGCTTCCACCGTGTCCAGGCCGTCATCCTGCAGTGCATAGGCCTTGAGTTTCTCCGTCAGTCCGATACCGCGGCCTTCTTGCGGCAGGTAGACCAGGACCCCCATCCCTTCGCTGCCGATCATATCGAGTGCCATGTGCAGCTGGTCGCCGCAGTCACAACGGAGCGAGTTCAGCAGATCTCCGGTGAAACAGCTGGAGTGCATGCGGACCAGCGGCACACGCCGCGGATCGGATACGTCACCCATCACCAGCGCGATGGGATTCTGGTCTTCGTATTTGACTTGATAGGCGAAGATCGTGAATTTGCCGTAGCGAGTCGGGAGCGTGGCCTGGGTGACGCGCGACACGAGTTTTTCGTTGAGCCGGCGGTGTGCGATCAGCTGTTCGATCGAGATGATTTTCAGGCCATTTTCGGCGGCGACCTGGACAAGCTGTTCGCGGCTGGCGCGTCCACCCTGTTCGTCCAGGATTTCGCACAGGATACCGGCCGGTGTCAAGCCGGCCATGCGTGCCAAGTCAACCGCGGCTTCGGTGTGGCCGGCCCGCCGTAGCACTCCACCTCGTTTCGCCAGCAGCAAATGCACGTGCCCGGGGCGCACGAAGTCCGCCGGGCCGGTCTTCGGATCAATCAGGGCGCGGACGGTCGTCGACCGTTCCTCCGCGGTGATCCCGGTCTTTGCCGAAACATGGTCCAATGGGGTCATGAACGCGGTCCGCAAGGGAGCCGTATTGTGCTCGACCAGAGGCACGACCTCAAGGCGTCGGCATACCTCGGGCAGCACCGACACGCAGAACTCCCCTCGCCCGCCCATGACGAAATTGACGTTTTCCGGGGTTGCCTTGTCGACGGCACATACAAAATCCCCTTCATTCTCACGATTTTCCGCGTCGACGACAATCACAACTTCACCGCGTGCAATGGCGTCAACGGCATCTTGAATGGAGGAAAACTGGCTGGACACGATTCACCTTTGTTTCAGTACGCAAGACCTTGGGACCAACGGGTATCTCATGCTCCTCATCCCACGTATTATAGTGAGACGGACGGGAAATATACTAGCCACGGATTTCGATGTGAATATCCGGTCAGGCCGACACGGAAAAATGCCCCATGGCTTGGTGATGCGTTCTGTTGCCCCGGACCCACCGCATTAACGCGCGTCGCCCGCCCTAGCCTCAAGGCCGTCACACCATGACGCTGCTGGACTGTGAAGAGTATGTCGAACAGGCACATTTCTTTCGCATGCTGCGCGAGCGGCTGCCGGAGGGCATGCCGCTACAGGAGCTGCTCGCCCAGCTGCGCGAGGAGGTTCTGGCCACCACCCGGTTGCCGATGGCCATCGATTTTTTGTTGAGTGAATTGAAGTATCGTGGCGTCTTTGGCACCGCGATGGTCCAGTTGGCACACTATTTCACGCCGTTCCAAACGTACGTGGTCCAGGAGGCCGAGGACGAGCGTGGTCGACTTGACATGCGCATCGCGTTGGAGATCCTCCGTTTCGAGGCCGAGCATCGAGCAAACAATCCGACCGCTCCGGCGGCGTTCATGTACCAGTTTGAAGCCCTTTGTCGAAATCGGCTCCGCTACGAAGCGGGCCTCGCCGCCATGGCCGATGATCC
>CAZSOG010000477.1:0-5085 GCA_964607555.1 uncultured Pirellulaceae bacterium
GTCTCCTGACCCCGCACGGGTGCGACCGAAGGTCTCCACCGAGTCGCCGTGCGTCCGTTGGTTGGAGGCGAAACCTCGTTAGATTCTTAGGCTACGACATGCGCGCACGGTGCGCGCATGTTCCATGACCTGGTAGCATCCGCCTTTGGCGGATGTGATTCGGAGACGCACTCGTCCAATAAGGAACCAGGGGCTCGCGCCCAAACATCCGCCCAAGGCGGATGCCAACCCTCTTGGGTTGCGGGCGAAGCCCGCGTTACGATGGAAGTTCAACTCTCCGATTCAGGTTGCCCCGGGACCCGGCGAACAGTCGTGTTGCAGTCGGGCTCTTTCGCGACGTGCCGCTTGCGGGTTGGCGGGTTCCAGCACCCAATCCAGGAAGACCGTGCGGCAACGAAGGACCAACTGTCGGACGCTGCCACGCCGCGGGCACAACCGTCCAAGCACGACCACCAACCACACAAACCCCACGATCGCCGCGATCACATGCTGGTATTCCACCCATCGTTCGGACAGACCAAGGTAACTTCGCCCGGCTTCCAAGGCCAGCCAAAAGACGACCCACGGGCTCACAACAAAGGCGAATAGCGGGACGGCCAACCAGACTCCAAGCATGCGCAAGAGGATCGGTCTTCGAGTTCGAATCAAGTGCTCGCGCAGTTTCGTCAATTGAGCGTCCCACCACGGCCAGGGAATGCACAGCCAGCGCACACCAACGGCCACGGTGATCGCCAAACTTAAACATGTCACAACCGTGAATTCGGCCTGCGGGAAAGGAAAACCATTGGCCGGCAATAGTCCAAGCCCCACGCCGGCGGTCAAGAAAAATGGCAGACCGATGGTAACTCCCACGACGATCGAAAGAAAGAGAAACGCATACCCAACGATTAATCGCTTCACAACGGACATAGTTTTCTTCGCCACCTCTTCGGGTGTGTCTTCCACGATTCGAATAAGATTGCCCCACGTATCACTGAAAGCCGCTCTGATCACCGCGCCGGCCGAAATGGGCCGTTGCACAAACGCGCCCCCGAGCAGAATCCAACCCCCCGTCGGATCCTCCGGAGCGGTCGCGGTGAGCCAACAATGCACGCCCATCGGAATATCCGTTTTCTTCTTAAAGAATAGCTTATCCGTGTAAGGTTGCGGAACATTTTCCTGGTCGCCCGGAAAAACGTCGGGCACGATGTTGTCCTGAACGTACGGGCGGATTGATATTTCAGCTACTGTTGCTTTCTTGTTCGTGAGATTCGAGGTTTCGTAACATTTTAGCCGAATGGCAGAACCGCAGATTGGAAGCAACGAATTGTACTAACAGAACCGCGTTTGGTTGCCCACATTGTGCGTGATCGGGTAGCACTCGCCTTTGGCGAGTATGATTTGAGGACGAACGCGTTCAGCCGCCACGGGAGTTGATGTCGGGCGAACGACACGGGTAGTGCAAAATCAGCGCTCCACCGGGATAAACCCGGCGGTGACGGGAGGGAAGCGCAAAGGGACCTGGCGCTGTGCGCGGGTCTCCTGACCCCGCACAGAAGCGACCGAAGGTCTCCGCCGCACCGGCGTGCGCCAGTTGGTTGGAGGCAGAGCCTCGTTCGATTCTTAGGCGGCAGGATGCGCGCACCGTGCGCGCATTGTTCCGAGCAAACAACGGGAACACTGCGCAAACGCGGGAGTACTCCCGTGCGCGATGCGGGCCGCGCACGCTAGGGCACGGGAATCGAACCGAGTGGCAGGAACAGCGGCGTCGGCAGCGGGCGGCTGCCCAGGTGCCCTGAAATTACATCCATCGCTTCAAAACCGTAGCGTTGATAGTAGCCAACGGCATCTGGTTTCGCATCGACCACGATGCCCACGCACGCGGTCCGCTCGGCCAATTCGTGCGTCAATTGAAATGCGGTGCGCAAAAGTCGCTTGCCCACGCCTTGACCGGCGGCCGATGAGGCAACGGCTAACCGGGCGATGCGCACTGCGGGCAGCGGATAACGAGGCAGTTGCTTGCGTCTGCGCTCCGGTAGCTTGTCGATCGTGATCGACGTTGCCGCGACCGTAATAAATCCGAGCATGTCGTTTTCGCGGACCGCCACATAGGTTGTCCCGATGTGCAAGCGAAACTGATTCTGACCGGCAAATCTCCGAAAGAAGCGGTCCAGATCCACATCTCCCGATGTGAACGAACGCCGATCATCCTCGGGACGCAGCGGACGAACCTCAATCATCAAACAGCGCTTTCATCGCCGCGGTTGGAGACGGCGGATTCGCGATCCGTTCCATGAGACGCTCACCCGATTCGCGCGTCACTTCGAGAACCGCGGGAACGAGTATGTCGGAGGGAAGCTCGTCCAACGCGCGCAGGTGATGTTGCAACGCGGTCTCAATCAAATGCGATTTCTTGACTCCATGCGCGCGCACATATTGCTCCATCCGTTCCTTGGTTTCCACGGAGATGTTAGCGGAGATCTGTGTTAAACCGTTGCGCATGGTTGTTTCCTCTGCCTGCGTTACGATCGAAACCTACATTATTGTAGAATTATCTACATAAATGTCAAGACCGCGCCGCGCGGTCCCATCGGTCTGGTTGCAAGCCGAGGGGCTGGTAATGCGCTTTTATCCGGCGCGATGTCAAGACAGGAATCGAAGCAAGATGAATCGCTAGTCATCGTGCGGATCCTGGTCCGTGAGCCGTGCGTAGCGCTGGCCACTCAGCGAACGCGAGATAGAGAAGGAGCGCGACATTGGCCAACGGCACCGCGACCAATAGTCCAAGCAGAGGCGGAAAGCCGGCTTTACGCACAACTCGGCAGCTGGGCCAAATAATAACGACGAGCATGCCCACCACAACGAGAAGTTCCAAGTGTCCCGGAAGGCCGAACATGGTTCCCCCTCCGTCAGCTAGGGCTGGTCTGTGTTGCCTTGCGCACTACCTGGTGCCGACGCTTCATTCTACTCACACCGCCGGACAAGGGCGTTCACAATGACTTAGCGTGGCAATTCTAGCATGCGAAATACGTTTTGTCTTCGGGACCAAATTAACGTCGCGTGAGTCACGTGTCAAATCTTTTCCGCCGATTTTCCCTCTATTCATGCCGCGTCTGTCGCGATCCGCATGACCTCCGATCACACGCCGTCGTGGAACGAATGGAATCGAATGGGACTGCCATACCAACGCGGACTTCCGGAGCATGACGCGTGCCGGCGACACAGTGATGTGGCGTGCCAACTTCCCCGAGCTATTGGAACTTGCAGTGATGTTGTCGCGGGTAGGGAGGGATGCCGTACGGGTGACATTGGTCGCGGCAACATGCCGGCCCGTTCCCAAACAACGCCGCGGCAACCTTGAAAAAGTGCTCATACGGTAATGGTACCGGGAGCTACTTGAGCCAGAGGACCCAATCCCGGTCGTCGGGTACTTGAAAACTCGCGGTGCGGTGTGGTGCGACCGGTGCGCTGCCGGCATCGCTCAACTTGCCGCCGCGCGGGTCGAACCACTTCGCGTGCAATGCATGTCTGGCATCGGATAGATCGAGCTGGATCCGACCGCCGTCGAGCGCGTAGACCAGGTACGCGTGTCCGGGATCCGCCAGGCACCATGTACGCTTGCCGCTGCCCTTGACCAACTCGCTCGGTTTCATCGCCGGCAGGGATTCAGCCAGGTGCGCGCGGATGAAGTCATAGGTCGACTGGATGGCATGGCAACGCTCCGGCGCGATATATTGAGCGGGGTCCCGCAGCCCACGATATGGCATTTGGCCGATCAACATCGACCCACCGGCCATCAGCGCCGCCCAGGCGTGTTGCCGCGTGCCGGGGATATTGTGCACGAGCGCTTTGTGCGGCCAGTTTCCACGGTACTCGCGGATCTGGCGGTAGAATTGCTCGGGCGTTGTCTTTTCCACGCCGAACCGGTAGCGTCCCGCCACTTGCTGGCCGCCAGGAGGTGCGTCCAGTTTGCCATCCGGCATGTACCACCAACCGCGCAAATCGATCGTCGATATCCGCGTCGCATATTTCGGGTCCGCGAGAACGGCGTCCGTGACGTCCTTGGTCGCGCTGAGTCCAATGAACACGACGCGCTGGTTGTCACGCTCCCACTGGAGTATCGTGTCCAGCCAAAACCGCATGAACGACCGCGGGCCCGTGTATTCCTCACTGCACAGAAAGACGACATTCGTGTTCTTGCCCAGCACGTCAAGACACTTGCGAATGTACATGCGATGCAGCTTGCGGCGCAGCGGCTGCGCCACGTCGTAGAATGCGTTGGCGACCGGGATCTGGTCGGGAAGCGCTGTCGGCTGAATACAGTTGACCGGCCGCCATGGAAAATCCGCGTAATGTGCCTGCGTCTCCAACAAGGCGTGCTGCATGTAGAAGTTGAAGAACAGGATCGTTCCCTTGCGATCGCACAGGTCCGCAAACTGCTTGACCCGTTGAAAATACCAGTCGTTGTATTTCGTCAGGTCGTATTTCGAGAGCCCATCCCAGGCAGTGCCTTGTCCACTGCGCGCCCACGGCTGTTCAAGAAACGGCGGCACTACTTTGTCATCGGCACGTCGTGCCGTGTCATGCCGGTCTCGGCGCCGGTCATACCACAACCCGAAATTGTGCTCGAAGCCGGGATAGCCGAACCGCAACATCGCGTCGGTCAGCTTGTCAAGGTCCTCGGTTCGGTTTGGCCCGATCTGCCCGGGGGCGTTGCGCGCCAGGTTCGGCCGCTGACCGGGACGCCACCAGCCGTTATGTTGACCATAGCCCCATATGACGTGGCCGTCCTGAACGTACCAGCCATTCTCGATCGAAAGCCCGGGCCGCGCAGCGACCAGCGTGGCGGCGAACAAGGGTGACACCACAAAGAATACGGAATACAACGCACACCGGACACAGCGCACACGCGGCAATTGCATCATCGATTTCCTCCATCTCTTAACGCGGGCTACGCCCGCAAGGCTGAAGACTGGAAACTGTAGGGTTTGCGGCGTAAGGTCTCGGGAAAACCATGCGCGCATGTTACAACCTAAGACTCAAACGAGGTCTCACCTCTAACCAACTGACGCATGGCGGCGCGGTGGAAACCTCCGATCCCTCCCG
>CAZSOG010000478.1:0-5078 GCA_964607555.1 uncultured Pirellulaceae bacterium
CGTAAGAATGATAATACACCTGAGGATTTCTCTTGGGTTGCGGGCGAAGCCCGCGATAGGATTAAGATTAAGATTAAGAGTAAGATTAAGATTAAGATATGGGATTAACCGTGGACGGGGATATGGTCCAAGCGGGTGGTGTTGGTCGGTGGGGGGCGGTCGCGCCACGCATTGCCGGCGCGCGGTGTGAGATGTCCATTGCTTCGGCGTCATGCCGGACGCCCGCATCCCATAACGGCGTACGCATCGGTGTGCCGTCCGACACAAGAAACGCGTTAAGAGAGGATCAGACTGAATTGGCATCCGTAGTGAAAGTCTGGAATAATGCGACCGGTCCAGTCGTTTTCCGAGATCACAATTACCGGATGCCCGGGTTCGTCGTCCTCGGGCCGAATGTTCAATGTGTTGCCAATCGCGTCATCGCGAACAAAGTACGCCGTTCCGCGAATGACAACTCGACCCGAGGCCAAATCCAGAATGACCGACATGCGTTGGCCATCGAAGTCGGCGAAATCAAGCCGCTCCGATGGTCGCGCAATCGACCGCGTCGCTACAGGGGGATACTTGGGTTTACTAATCATTTCTTCCAGCCTGATTTCTTGATCTTCTTGATCGGCTTCGCCGCCTCAAGACAGAACTGATGGACTTCCACGTAAAGTCCCTTTTGCAAGTGGACTAAGACACGTCCACCAATCCGTTGAGATACCACGACCGCTTCCGAGCCTTGCAAAACACCGGCTGTGATTATCACATGCTGTCCAGGACGAATATTCAGACAGAATGTGTCCAGCTCGCCCTTGCCGATATGCGTATCGGACTCGTGTGCCACCGCCATAGGCTCTTCCTCCATTTACCGCATGTTCCTTCCGTCCCGCTTTCCAACCATTCTACACGATTGGCGTCAATTACGTCGAGTCCTCAGTTTTCGATTCTCGCCCCGTTCGCCGCGAACGACCCCTGCTTATTGGAGGGGTAGCGATCATCAAAAGCAGGGGGGGTACGTACAGGTCTCGCGAAACCGGGAGGATTCGCCCGCGTGGGGCTTGAGAATTCAGCGTAAATCGGTACAACTGGACGTACTATGATCCAGGTAATCTTCGACTGGAAAACCCGCGTGCAGTGGTTCGGGTTGATTGCCGGCCCAGTGGCGGCCGGTATCTGTTTGGCGGCGTTACCGCACGAGTATCGGGACGTTCATGGCACGATGGTCGCCTTAGCGCCGGCCGGTCGGGCAACGTTGGCGGTCATGGCATGGATGTCGATTTGGTGGGTCACCGAAGCGCTGGACATCTCGGTCACGTCGTTGCTGCCGCTGGTGCTCTTCCCTTTGCTGGGAGCGCGCGATATGAAGGCGGCGGCGGCGCCGTATGCACACCCCTTGATTTTTCTGTTCATGGGTGGGTTTCTCTTGGCGATCGCGATGCAGCACTGGAAGCTGGACCGGCGCATCGCGTTGTTGACGGTGCGGCTGGCCGGCACCCGGCCGCCGAACATGGTTGCTGGTTTCATGCTGGCGACTGCTTCACTGAGTGCTTTTGTATCGAACACGGCAACGGCGGCGATGATGGTCCCAATCGCCATGAGTGTGATGCATTTGATACGTAGCAAGGAGTCCGAGCGGGCGACGATGGATCGGCGCCAGCTGGACAATCTTGGCACGGCATTGCTATTGGGGATCGCGTTTTCGGCATCTATTGGGGGCATCGCGACCGTTATCGGGACTCCTCCCAATGCGCTTCTGGCGGCATTTATCGAGAACTCGTTGCCGGCGGACTACCGCATCGAGATCACGTTCGATCGCTGGCTGTTGGTCGGTGTACCGGTGGTTGTGGTGCTGTTGCCGACGATGTGGCTGATGCTGACCCGGTTCTTGTTCCCCTTGAAGGGCCAGGCGATCCAGGGTGGTCGTGAGTTGATCACCGAGGAGCTGCATTCTCTTGGACCGGTAACGCGTGGTGAACGGCTCACGTTGGCGATATTCTTGCTCACGGCGACCGGTTGGATTCTGCGACCGCTGCTCGTGAAGATTTCCTGGGAGATGGGTGGCCAACGCGTGTTTCCCTTGGGTGGCTTGACGGATCCGGGAGTCGCGATGATCGGGGGCTTGCTGTTATTTTTGACGCCGATCGATATTCCGCGGCGTGTGTTCGTGTTGAATTGGCCGGAGGCCAAAAAACTTCCGTGGGGGATCTTGGTTCTGTTCGGTGGGGGACTAAGCTTGGCGGCTGCGGTTCAGGCCAACGGAGTGGCGGAGTTTATTGGCAGTCAGGCGGTTTATTTCCGCGGAATGTCACCGTGGATTATCGTCCTGGCGGTCGTGGTCCTGATCAACTTGCTGTCCGAAGTGACTTCGGACTCGGCCACGACGGCAACCATGCTACCGGTGATTGCCGCATTGGCACCGGGCATGGGCGTCCATCCCTATCTGTTGATATTTCCCGCCACGATCGCTGCGACCTGCGTGTTCATGATGCCCGTGGCGACACCGCCAAACGCGATCGTATTCGGCAGCGGCGAGATTCGGATCGGCCAGATGGTACGCACGGGACTTTGGATGACACCGATCGTTGTCTGCCTGCTCACGGCGTTTGGTGTGTGGTGGTTCCCGCAGTTGTTCACCTTTTGGTCGGGCTAAACCACCGCGTCAGCTGGACGAGCACGGTCACGCACCCGATGCCGGCGAGCACGGTCTTGAGTTGCTCGGCAAGCGAACGGCCTGCCAGAGCCTCCCATGCGGACGGCGTTTCCCGCACAGTTTGTTGGGATGCGGGCCGCGATTTGTTTTCGACCGGCGTTGGCGGTCCGGTGCCCTCGGCCGTTAACCCGGCCGGAAGGGGCTCGAGACGCGCCACTCGGGATGATCGCCGGGGTTTGGGCAGCGGAACGAGTGCCGGACGGGGCTCGGAATTGGGCCGGGTGGCGCCGCGCACGGTCGTCACGAGGTCCCCTGCCGCACGTGATCTGTTTCCTGTGTCGCGAGACGCCGCGCTGCCCGGCCAGGCATCCGCGAGAAACAACCGCACGCGGCCCGCGTAACTGCCCGACGTGGTTCCGCCATCCGATCCGAACAACACACCGGCCAGCTCGCCCGATGTATTCAAGATCGGCCCGCCGGAGTCTCCCTGGCGCGCCGCCACGGATAACTCGACGATCTCAAACGGATGATGATCGCTTGGCGCCATGTACTGCGTGCAACGTCCCGACACCGCGCGGTAGGACCCCGGCCCGTAGCCGGCGATCGACAGCACATCACCCGGCATCGGTGGCCGGGCGGCGATGCGGACCGGGGCCACGTGCGGACGCCAGATAAGCAAGGCGGCCAGATCCCAGTCGCGATCGACTTTCACCACACGCGCCGATGAGCGAAACCCGTCGGCAAAGATTACTTCCACGGCTCCGACCGCGTCGCGGATGACATGCCAGTTGGTAACAACCAAGCCGAGTTGATCGCGAACATCCACCAATGTACCGGACCCAAGCGAGTTGCCATCGGCATCCTGCGTGACGACACGCACGACTGCAGGATGCGGGGTCTGCGCTGCGATGCCACCCGGCAACCACGACCAATTGGCCGCGTAGCCGGCCGCGGGCGTGCGCAAGACCATCATCACCAAACCAAGAAAACAACAGCGCCAGATTACCAGAATAGCCGGCGCGCGAACTGGAACCTGGTCAATTGCGCGGTCGGTCCAGCCCGATGAAAACAGTGCCGGTTTCATGACACTTTGATGGGATTTCGGTTGGCTTCGTTTTGAACAATCATCCTCAGGAGCCTTGCGCGGACCATGTCCGGTGGAAAACGAACCCCCGCGGACTCAACGGACGCGGCGGCATGTTGCAGGCTTTCGCCGCCGGACGGTTGCTCCGACTGAGGGGCGCCTCGTGAATTGAGCGGTGCTGAATTGGCCACCTTTGAGCTCCTCTAACGCGCGTTGGACCTTCGCAAGTTAGTATCGGACGATCCGTGCCGTTTCATCAAACGGATGGCCTATTTTTGGGGGGCTCAACCGCGCTGGAACTATCAGCCAGTCCATTCCTGTGTATTCCAGGCAGGACGGTCGGAGTACCGTGCGCGCTCCCAATTCTGTCCCACTTGACGTTCTATGACGGTACTTTGAAATCCACGGGCGGTTTTTCGTCCGCACGCAAGGCAACCCGTGTGCGGATGCGGAGTACCGCAAAAGGCCTTGTGCCACCCTGGTAATTACGATAAATAGACGTTCGTTGATTGATCGGATCGTGCTCGTTATCGCGTGTACAACGGCGTCTTGCGGGCTCTCGTGAGTCGTGGGCGGGGCGCACACCGCACGAACACCTGGTTCCATTGGGCGGTGCCACATCACCGTTCATACCGGTCCTGAGTGCAGGGGGCGGTAGTTGGATCGAGTTTTTTTGAGTTTGCGTACGATTTGCGGAATCCTGACCATCACACCAAAACAGCAAGCATGGACGGCCACCCTCTGGACCTACAGCGGCGTTGGGAAGCGTTGCATCGCCAAGTGCAATTGATTCAGCAAATGCATCCGGCTGCCACCGACCAGCGAGTGGACGCGGTGCTCGACTGGCTGTGTGCGCGGTTGGACCAGCTGGAAATGGACTTGGGAATGCTCGCCGCGGAGGCACCTGATGAGCGTCAATGACGCGTCCCTTGGATACGGATTTCAAGGGGGCCGGGTGCGGGTGGCCCGCAACCCACACGGAATACGCCCCCGTCCCGTGGCGTCCCGTTGTTCGCTTGGAAGCATGTGCGCACGGTACGCACATGGGGCGGCGTAAGAATCGAGCGCGGCGTTGCCTCCAACCAACTGACGGATCCCGGGGCGGTCACGGCTCGGAGAGCCACTCTACCTGTAGCGCCCAAAAAGCGATTCGCGGCCCCGCCCGATATCCAGGTGGGCGGCAACGGTGGGTCGGTTTTCCAAACCGACCGCGCGCAACCCCAATCCCATGCCCCTGTCCCATTCCCGCACGCCCCACCGACCAAATCAAATCCCGAGCTTCTCCCTATCCACAACCCACGCGTAGGGGTGCGATCCCATTTCGTGTCACATCGCATCGGCCAGATGAGGCGGCATTTC
>CAZSOG010000479.1:0-5075 GCA_964607555.1 uncultured Pirellulaceae bacterium
CGATCAGGAGTAAGAGTAAGATTAAGAGTAAGATTAAGATTAAGAGTAAGAGTAAGAGTGCGCGAGAGATGGCGGGCATGGATGTTGGCGGCGCAATAGCCCCCAGATGACGGCCGCCGTCAGGAACAGGCCGAACCACAGTCCCAACGCACCGACCTCCGGGACGGGGCCAGAACCACCACCGGTGAACGACTGGTTATGGTTCAACGCGCCACGCGTGTGCACGGCCGGTGCTTGCCACGTAAAGTCGAATAGTGAATCGCCCGAACCGGCCAATTGCAGTGCGTACCCACTCGGCGTGTTGGACGGCTCGCTGGTGCCGATGTCGGTTGACGTCAGTCCGGCTGCGACACCGTTCGTGGCGGTGAAGTCCCCTTCGTAGCTGAGGAACTGGAGGACGTCGGTACCGTCGGCCAATGCCAGCCCGTCCGGCGCACCGTTTTGTAGTGACACATCCAAGATATATAGCGACTTGCCGCCGACCGTGTCACCGCGCGAAAACGTGCGCAAAGAAAACGGGCCACCGTACGTTGTACCGAGCCCGCCGTTGTAGAGTGTCAGCGTCAGAGCACTGAGGTCCACGCGGGCGACCGGCACGGCGACTTCCACAAATTGATTGCTATCCGACCCTATATTGTCGTAGTGAAACTCATTGATAAACGTCGCGCTGTCCACGATCGAAGCCGCCGCGGAGGCCGTCATCGCCAACCAGAAAAAAAGGACGCGGTACATCGTCAGCTCCTTGTCTCGAGTCTCCATCAATCTCGTCGCTCGGGCAACGATGCCCGCGCCTCTGGGACGGTTATCGCGAAACAGGCGGACCAACCAGCAAAAATGTCAAAAATGACGCAAAATAATACAGTTCCGAGCAAAGATGCGCCCGACGCAGACGTGAATCAGTGTTCGGCTAAGGACGTGGGACGCGTGTCGTGCAGAATCATACGTTCCACCGGGATAAACCCGGCGGTAACGGGAAGGTGGGTGAGTTGAGGACGAGGTAGTGCAGAATCACCGTTCCACCGGGATAAACCCGGCGGTGACGGGAAGGTGGGTGAGTTGAGGACGGGGTAGTGCAGAATCACCGTTCCACCGGGATAAACCCGGCGGTGACGGGAAGGCCGAAGCCAGGTCGTGCGTCAGTTGGTTGGAGGCAGCGCCTCGTTAGATTCTTAGGCTGCCACATGCGCGCATGGTGCGCGCATGTTTCGAAGCGAACAACGGGAGCGCTGCGCATGCGAGGGCGTACTCCCTTATGGGTTGCGGGCCTCCCGCATTAGGAGCTCGAGTATGGGGTCCAATGCGGGTCGGCGTGCAAATGGCGTGCAATGCGTGCGGCGCCGGCCACCGGGTGCGCGATGACTTGCACTTTGCGAGGCTTGCAGCCGCGTTGAATCAGAGTGCCCTCGACATGCCGGACCAACGATCGGCTACCGGCCAGCAAGCCGCCGGCCAGGCAGAGCCGATAATGACGCGCCGGCATATTCAAACGGCGCGCGACCGCCGCGACCTGCCGTGCCAGATGATCGGCCGCCGCGCGGACCAGCCCCTGGGCCACGGGGTCCGATCGATCGGCACATTGAATGGCGATTGGTGCCAGGGATGCAAGCAGTCGCCGCGGCGGGCACTCCAAACAGAGCTTCGGGACCAGGTCCTGGACGGTGTCGATCCCAAGTTGTTCCAGCATCATGGCGGTCATCGCGGTTTGTGGGGCGCGGCCGTCGTCGGCATGCGTGATGGCACGAAGGGCCGCGACGCCGAGCCAGAACCCACTGCCTTCGTCACCGAACACGTACCCCCAGCCCCCAGCGCGCGCCGTGGTCCCCGATCCCACACGCCCAAACGCGAATGACCCCGTGCCGGCGATCAGCGCGATTCCGGTCCCGTGGCGGCTGCCGGAATACAGGACGGCCAGCGCGTCATGAACGACACGAACGGCGGTTGCCAATCGATGCCCACCGCACCACGTTTCCATGGCGCGACGCATGGTCTCGTTGCCGACTCCGGCCAAGGCGACGCCGGCGGCGGCGACCGGCTGGCGGCAGTATCCCGCATTTTCAAATGCGGCCTTCGCGGCCTGAAGTATATTGTCGCCGGCCACGTCAATTCCGACAACACGCGGGTTGGATGGCCCCGCCTGGCCATGCCCGATCGGTGTCGGCGGGGTCTTGGGATCGGCCGGCACGAGCCAAGCCAGCGTCTTGCTACCACCGCCATCAAACCCCAGGACGAGCTGCGCTGGTCGAAATGTGTGTCGCGCGGACAAAGCACGCCCTCCAGGTCAAGCACTCGGGGCCGGCGGGTGATCCACCAGACGATGCAAATGTCCGCCAGCTTCCCGCAGCATCTGCCGCGCACGCACGGCGGATACCCCGTGGTGCTGGACCACGATCGCCGTTTTCACCTCGCCGTCGCATTGGTCCAATAGATGGCGTGCGTCGGCCACGGAAACACCCGTCAAAAGCTGGATAATGGTGCGTGATCGCTCCATCAACTTGTTGTTCGTCGCACGTAAATCGACCATCAAGTTGCCGTAGGTTTTGCCGAGCTGGACCATGGTTCCCGTAGTCAGCATGTTCAAGACCATCTTGGTCGCCGTCCCGGCCTTGAGGCGTGTCGAGCCACTGATCACCTCGGGACCGACCACCGGCGTGATCATCAGCTGTGCTACTTTGGCGAGTTCGGAGTCGTCATTGCAGCTGAGCCCGACTCCATACGCGCCGATTTTGGCGGCATATTCAAGTCCACCAATGACATAGGGTGTCCGACCGCTGGTCGCGATTCCAACCAGCGCGTCGGCCGCCGAGAAATCGTGGCGTTGGAGGTCCGCGACGGCGTATTCCGGATGATCCTCGGCGCCTTCGATCGCGCGTGTCAGGGCATCCGTGCCGCCAGCAATAATCCCAACGACCAGCTCCGGCGGCGTGTTGAATGTCGGTGGGCACTCGGCGGCGTCCAGCACCCCCAAACGCCCGGACGTGCCGGCCCCCAAGTACAACAGCCGGCCGCCACCGCGCATGCGCTGGACAATCACATCGATCGCCGTGGCGATCGGCTCCGCCTGTGTGGCAACCGCGGCGGCAACGGTCGCGTCCTCGCGATTCATCAGGCGAACGATCTCCCGGGTCGTAAGCCGGTCGATCGACGCGGAAGCCGGATTGCGCTGTTCGGTCGTCAGGTGATTGAGCATGGAGCACCCTGTAGGCTATGATGGGGACACACAACGTCCTTGCCCATGCAGATTGTACTCGCCGACCCGTTCCGCCGGGAGGCCACTGCGGTGGTGCCGCGCGCGCGGCGGTCGTGAAACCGTGTGGGTGGGACAAGTCGTGAAGTCGCTCGTGACGCCTCCCACGGTACGTCTTAAGCCAGCGCGCCCCGAGTATCCATCCACCAGTCCATGAGTGAGTCGAATGGGATTTCATATCGCAATCAGCTGGATCGACATCGCCGTATTGGCGTGCTACCTGGTCGGTGTTGTTCTGTTTGGCCTGTGGGTCGGGCGTGGGCAGAAGGACATGACCGGCTATCTGCTCGGTGGCCGTGACCTGCCGTGGTGGGCCATCCTGGGCTCCATCGTCGCCACGGAGACCAGCACCGTTACGTTTCTCAGCATCCCGGCGTTGACGTTCAACTCGGATGGTGGGGACATGCGATTCCTGCAGCTGGCCATGGGCATGATCGTGGGGCGCTGGGCGATCGTCTATTTGCTACTTCCGCGCTACTTCACGGGCCGCCTGTTCACGGCGTATCAAGTTCTGCATGAACGATTCGGTGGGGCAACGAAGGACGTGGCGTCGCTTTTGTTCTTGACCGCGCGCAATATCGGCGACGGATTGCGGCTGTTCCTGACGGCGATTGTCCTGGAAAAGGTGATCGGCGTGCCGCTCCCGCTCTGTATCGTCATCGTCGGGCTCACGACGATCGTCTATACGTTCCTGGGCGGTATCAAATCGGTGGTCTGGAACGACTGCATCCAGTTCGTCGTCTATGTGGGCGGAGGCGTGCTGGCGTTATTCGTCATCGCCAATCGGTTGCCGGGCGGCTGGAACGAGTTGCTGCAATTCGCCGAAGTGAATCACAAGTTGCGGATCTTTGATTTTGCTTGGGACCTGTCACTGAAATATACGTTCTGGTCGGGCATGATCGGCGGCGCATTCCTGGCACTCGGCACGCACGGAGTCGACCAGATGATGGTTCAACGGTACTTATGCGCGCGCAGCCGGCGTGATGCGGGGCGTGCGTTGGTGACCAGCGGGTTTGTCGTGTTGGCACAATTCGCGCTGTTCTTGTTCTTGGGCATCGCGTTGGCTTGTTTCTATTCGGCGGTCAGACCCGACGCGACATTCAAGACGGGCGACCATGTGTTCGCGACGTTCATTGTGCGTGAGTTGCCGGTCGGGATCGGTCTGATCGGGATCATCCTGGCGGCCGTCTTTTCCGCCGCGATGTCGACCTTGTCCAGTTCGTTGAATTCTTCGGCGTCGTCAGCGGTGAACGACCTGTACCTGCCACGGCTGAAACAGAAGGCGACCCCGCGCGCGCAGCTTTGGGCTAGTCGCTTGTTCACGGTCTTCTTCGGCGTGGTCCAGATCGGCGTCGGCATCGCCGGTATCTGGCTCAGCTCGACCGTCGTCGACAACGTGCTGGCGATCGCCGGCTTCACGGTGGGCGTGTTGCTCGGCGTCTTCTCGCTCGGCGTACTGACGCGCCGCGTCGGCCAGGCGGACGCGCTGGTCGGCTTGGTGACCGGACTGCTCGTGCTGACGTTCGTCAAGTTCGGCGTCCCCGCCCTCTGGCCGACGCACCCGATCGCCTGGCCTTGGTTCGCGTTGATTGGAGCAAGTGTGACGTTTGTGGTAGGATACGTAGTGTCGCTGCGGCACGGCTGAGCGATCGACGCACGCGTCGCGAGGACTGGCCCTATTCTTGGACCGCGTTGCGGCGGTGTGCGATGTGCGGGCCCAGGTTTTGGAGATGGAGATTAAGCATAAGCGGTCACTTGGAGGCTGTAACAAAACTGGTAGCCGTTCACGACATCTGCTATCAAGGAACACTAATCTTCACTAATCAACACT
>CAZSOG010000480.1:0-5071 GCA_964607555.1 uncultured Pirellulaceae bacterium
GAGCCATGCGTTGACTCGCGTGTTAAAAGTGGCCAATTCGCCACGTGGCATTGTATAGAAAAGATGGCCGTCGATGCAACGGGCAGCGAAGTTGATTCCGGGGCGTTGGGCGCAGTCACGTGGTGCCAGGGATGGACGCCTCTTGCGCTTCCGTCGGGCGGTCGCAATTCAGGATTCCACGTGTCCGATGTCCAGGCGGCGTGCCAGCACCTGGCTATTCAGAGGAATGATTTTGGTTTCGGCGACGAGATCGGTGCGCAGCAGATCGCGCTGATCCGCAGCGTCCGAAGCGAAGATATACTGGACGATAAACGCGCCGACTTGAATACCGTGTTTGGAGTACACGGGGGGCCAGAATCCCTCGGCGCGCGAGGCGAGCGTCTTGGCCAGCAGACGCGTCGCGCGACCCGAGAAGCCGCCCAGCACCATTTCCAGCCGCCCCTGCGATTCGCGATGGATATAGAAGACGAGTGCCGTATCGTGTTCCGGCTGATCCCAGCCGCAATACCGCCATTTGCCGTTGGCTGTTTCGAAGTAGTAGCCGGGCGATTCCGATGACTGTCTGGAGCTACGTTGCAGTCCGGCGCAGCAGGAAGCCGGATGCGGATCGGTGGCACGGTACCGCAGGAAGAACGGGCAGCCGCGTTGGGTGGGATCGGCAATGTCATCCTGCGACTGAAACGGCGTGCAACCAAAAGCGCTGGCGACAATGAGCTCCGCCACGGGATTGCTCTTGATGCTCCCCAGACAGATCAGTGCCTTATCGCTGCCGGGGCCGGTGAATTGCTCGTAGACATCGCGCGCGCGCGCGATGATATGCTCATCAACCACCTGTCCCGGGCTCCAAACAAGGGACTGCTTCAAGTGTTCCGGCTGCGGCATGAGGCTACCGGCCGCATGTATCGACATTTGATGTTTCGCGGTGCCGCCGAGGGTCGAGACGCCATTGAGCAGCTCACCGAGCAAGACCGAGTCGGACGCCATGACCCAGGCTCCTTCGTGTTGGCCCGCCGACTCGTGGGTACGCACGCCCACGCACATCTCCAGCCGCCGGCGTCGTGCCAGCAGTTCCCAGAAGTGTTCCGGTTCGACGGCGAACAACGCGCCGGGCAGTTGATCCGCCGACACGTAACCGTATTCGATCAAGTAATCACACAGGCGGGATAACGCCTTCATTGGAATGTACTTGACCTCGTTCTTGAGCAGCGCGGCGACTTGATGACGATCGAGGCCCGTGTATTCGACAATGGCCTTGATCGTCCCAGGACGTTTGCGCGGATCCGGGACGTGACCTAGCAACTCGGCCAAGCGAAATGAATAACGCATTGGTCTACCTACCCTTCAGCATTTATGAGCGAGTGGTTCGGCACGCTCGGCCGGATCACACCAGGCGAGACCCGACTCCGCTCTCCGCGCCCCCGGATCGCACACCAGATGGCGCGGTCTGGCATGCTCATCGCCAGGAACTTGAACGCTTAAATTACTAGAGCACGAGAGCTTCGTTGGTCCGTGCCGCCTCCATGGTAGCTGGTCACGGGCGGTTTTTCGAGTGCATGGTTGGCCGCGTGGGTGAAGATCACCGAGTTTGTTGGCACGAAACTCGATGAGGCAGGGTCTCGTCGTTCCCCGTGCCGGAGAGCACGGCGGTCGGCTTTCACCTATTTCCCAACACAGAATCGCCCGAAAATCTGGCCCAGCAGCTCATCCGTGCTAACCACGCCGACGACCTGGCCGATGCAATCCAATGCCAGGCGCAGTTCCGCCGCCACCAGCTCATCCCCGCCGCGGATTTCCGTTACCGCGATTGCACGACCGAGCGATTGTGATGCCTGCGTGCACGCTTGCCGCCCACGTTCCAGCGTGGCGGCGACGATCGACGCCCGACCCGGGCCGGCCTGGAGACGCCGGCATATCGCGTCCCGCAGCGATCGAATTCCCTGCCGAGTATGGCTGCTGGTCGCCACGGCGCCCGGCCGAGCGGCCGGTGATCCGCCGCAGGCGTCCAGTTTCGTCAAGACGATCATGCGTGCATACGGCACGGTGCGGGCCAACATCGCCGTCTCCCACGCGTTCAGCGGCCGGGTCGCGTCAAGGCAGAATAGCTCTAAATCCGTGTCGCCCACCAGCCGGTCGGTCAACCGCTGAGCCTCGGCCTCGATGGGCGTGGCCGTGTCCGCCGCGGTGTGTCCCGCCGTGTCGTACAGCTCGCACGGGATCCCATCCCAAACAACGCGCGCGCGGACGTAGTCGCGCGTCGTCCCGTGTTCCGCGGAGACCAATGCCACCTCGCCGTCGCTCAGCGCGTTCAACAAGCTACTCTTCCCCGTGTTCGGCCACCCGCGCAGCACGATACGGTAATGGTGCGCGTGGTGTCCGCGACGGGCCATTTGGTTGAGCACCAGATCCATCTCGTCGGCCAGTTCGCGCAGACGCGCGCCCAGCGTGTCATGATCGATGAATTCGATCTCCTGATCCGCGAAGTCGAGACCCGCCTCGAGATCGGCCAACAGGCTCAACAGGGCGGCACGCACGTGCTGCAGTGGCTGACGCAGGCCACCGGCGAGTTGGGTCAGCGCCGTGCACAAGTCCGCATCGTTCACGGCGTCCACGATTCCCAGGACAGCCTCCGCTTGCGTCAAATCGATGCGTCCGGCCAGAAAAGCACGCAATGTGAACTCGCCCGGTTCCGCCAATCGGGCTCCCTGGTCGATCAGTGCGCGTTGTACCGCCTGCAGAATCGGTGCCGACCCAATCAAATGTAGCTCGGCGGCAACCTGACGTGTGTAGCTTCGATTCGAGGGCCACAAGAGTAGTTCGCAGGGGACCGGCCCGAGACCGTCGGCTGCCTGTACCGATCCGGAAATACAGCACGCGGCGGAAATGTCGCGCAGGGACCGGCCATCCGCGGCTGCAAAGCATGCCGCCAAGGTGGGCAGCGTGGCGGGACCACTCATGCGCACCACGCCGCGCACGCCGCGTCCCGGCGCCGACGCCGTCGCCACGATCGTGTCGTCCGTGCAGTAATGGTGCATGGCGAGGACCTGGGTGATGGGTAAATGCAAGCGATGTGCCGATCCCAAGTGACGCGGGGCCGCGAAAAGCGTAGAATAGTCCCCGTTTCGTATTTGGACGACACGTTGCACTCGATATTTTTGTTAATGATACTGGTCGGAAGACGCGTCTTCAACGATGTGCGCTGGAGTTCCACGTCCGTCGAAGAAACCCATATTAACTCCGCTGAAGCAGTCTTGTTACATGTTCTTAGTTCACACCATGAAATCGACCAGCATTCCGCCGCTCGACCACGCGTCCGCTCCTCTGCTCGAAATGCACGGGATCGACAAGATGTTTCCCGGTGTGCACGCGTTGCAGGAGATCGACCTGACGTTGAATCGGGGCGAGGTTCTTGCGTTGGTCGGCGAGAACGGTGCCGGCAAGAGTACGCTGATGAAGATCCTCGGTGGCGCCGTGAGGCCGGATCGCGGCGTGATTTGCCTGCACGGACATCCGTGCGTAATGCGCTCACCAACGATTGCTCGACAGGCCGGCATATCCACCGTCTATCAGGAGTTCAACCTTATTCCCAGTCTGACCGTTCGCGAGAATATCCTTCTCGGGCTCGAACGGACCCGTGGCGGTCTGATTCGTGCCGCCGAGGAACGCCAATGCGTCGCCGAGTTGTTTGCGCGAATCGGGATTGCAATTGATCCGGAAACCCGCTGCGGCGACCTCACCGTGGCGCAACAGCAAATCGTGGAAATCGCCAAAGCGTTGGCGATCGATGCCAAGATCCTTGTCATGGATGAACCCACCGCCGCGCTGGCAGTCCCCGAGGTCCGCCGGCTGTTGGCCATCGTGCGCGAACTGCGCCAACGCGGGCTTGGGATTATTTATGTCAGCCATCGCCTGGAAGAAGTGTTCGCGATCGCTGACCGAGTCATGATCTTGCGTGACGGTCAAGAAGTCGCCACGCGACCGGTGGCGGAGGTCGGCCGCCACGAGCTGATTGAAATGATGGTCGGACGAACACTCGAGTCGGAGTTTCCCAAGCGCCACGTGCGGATCGGGGACGAGCGATTACGAGTGGAGCATCTATGGCGTGGCGACGTCGTTCGGGACGTGAGCTTCCACGTTCGCGCCGGAGAAATACTCGGTATCGCCGGACTCGCTGGTTCCGGACGCACCGAAACCGTGCGTCTCGTCTTTGGCGCGGACCGATACGAGCGGGGATCCATCCACGTCAATGGCCAACCGGTTGTGATCCGTTCGCCACGCGATGCCATACACCACGGAATCTGCTTATTGACCGAGGACCGCAAGAGCCAGGGCGTGATTCTCAACCATGGAGTACGTGACAATTTCGCCTTGCCGAATCTCGATCACTATCTTCGCTGGAGAGTGCTTGACAAACGCCGGGAACGAACCGAATTCGCATCGTATGTCGACGAACTCAAGATCAAGATTTCTGGCCAGGATCAGCTGGCCGGGAATCTGTCCGGTGGAAATCAGCAAAAGCTCGTGCTGGCCAAATGGTTGGCGCGGAATGCCGACGTGATCATCTTTGATGAGCCGACACGCGGTATCGATGTCGGTAGCAAGTACGATATCCACGTCTGGATGAACCGACTCGCGGCGGCGGGCAAGGGACTGATCATGATCAGTAGCGAGCTGCCCGAAGTGATCGGCATGAGCGATCGCATCGTCGTGATGCACGAAGGGCAGGTCAAGGGTGAGGTGACGGATGTTGACGAAACGACCCAAGAGGATATCTTGGCGATGGCGATGGCGATCGCATGACACGTGCAGTGTCATGTGCTCTACCGAGCTCGGCAGGGGCGGGAGGTGCACGCGAGGGCGTGCCGCGGGTAGTGTAGAATCATGCGTTCCACCGGGATCAACCCGGCGGTGGCGGGAAACCTAAGGAGGCGCGTCAAAACTGGGGTTGACGCCAGCGGAACCTCATCCGGTTTTTATGCCGTTTGCGATCCGTCAGCCATGGGGACTATACAGGGGTCTATCGAAGCGCCTTGGCCGAAGGCCATATTCATCGTAGCTTGGGGCACAGGGAGCC
>CAZSOG010000481.1:0-5060 GCA_964607555.1 uncultured Pirellulaceae bacterium
TGCCGGATTTATGTTGAGTGTTGCAGACTTTCTAGGGCGGTATCATTAGTGTTGACCAGTGAAGATTAGTGTTCCTTGATAGAAAATGTCGTGAGCGGCTACCAAAAAACAAGGTCTGACCCGAATGGCCTGGCCCCGTGACCCCGACCCTTTTTTCGCCCCGATAGGGGCAGCCACATATCAGCCCAGGGCAGAGTCCGCCGGAGGCGGACGCGGCCCTGGGTCGCCCAAAACCTCGGAGCCCCGAAAGGGCGAAACAACGACCCGCCCGGCAACGACGGCTGACTCGAAGCGCCTTGGCCGAAGGCCATATTCATCGTAGATGGGGCACAGGGAGCCGCAGGCGACCGACGCCCCAGGTTAGTATTTGCCATAGAGTCCTTTGGCTGAAGGCCATATGCAACCTCGACTGCGGTAGAAAAGAGATGCCGGTCCAGCCGCTCTAATCAATGTGTCAACCCCAGTCTTTTAACAGCCCAGGGCTGGCCTACTCTTCCTCATTGATCCGCGATCGACCAGCGCCACCACAGTAGGCCAATCGCGAACATATATCCAAACAAAAGAGATATTCTAAGTGCGATGACAAAAGCGTTATCAATCAATACCCCGGAAAGTTCTAACCGAGTGGAGCTCGGTGCGGCAACACTGAAGTAAACCAAGGCACATAGAAGGAGAGCCACTGGAACAACGATCCCCACTATCTGCCACTTGGTAAGCCGAATCGAAAACGGCTGTTCCCTTGGCCGTTTCCTCATCAGAATGATGGGACTGAAGGAGAGAAGCAATACTCCTAGAATAACTTCATGACGCGAAGGCAGGACCAACAAGGCACCAATGAGAACGGTAATAGTGTACAGCACGAGACGCGCGGTGCTGGTTGCGGTTGTTTTCATGTCTTGTTCACAGAACGAATAGGATCGGTATCCTAGTTGAATATAAACTTGTGTTTTGCAATAGTCTACCTCAAGGTCAGTCTTGTCGTCGTAAGTCCTTGATTTACGTCAGCTCGGAGGGCAAAAACTGGCCTTGAAACGCGAAAAATCCCGTATAAACTGGGCGTCCGGGACTCAATGCCTGGAATCAACGGATCGACCCCCGACGCCAGGCAGTCTCGCTCACCTCTTTACCTCTCATTTCTCACCGGGGCCGGCTCCGTTCGGCTTGGTTGGGAACCGGTCCTGGAGTGCTTGGACCTGCATGGGTTCTTCGCGGAGCGCTTCCATGGCAACGATGGCGGCCTCGGCGGCCTGGATGGTGGTGATGCAGGGGACGCCGTGCTGGACGGCCGCGGCGCGTATACGTCCCTCGTCGGTCCGTGCCCCTTTACCGCTTGGGGTGTTCATCACCAGTGCGACGCGGCCGTTGATCATATGATCAATCAGATTGGGATGTCCCTCCGCGATCTTCTTGACTCGTTCGACTTCGATACCGGCCTCGGCCAGGCGGCGCGCCGTTCCTTCCGTTGCCAACAGTCGATGTCCAAGCGCCGCCAACCGCCGCGCCAACGGCACAACTTGATCTTTATGCCGCACTGAGACGCTGATGAAAATCTCGCTTGCCTCTTCGGGCAGCACGACGCCGGCCGCCAATTGTCCTTTGGCAAAAGCGATCGAAAACCGCCGGCTTACGCCCATCACTTCGCCCGTGCTGCGCATCTCCGGTCCCAGAACGATGTCGACGCCGACGAATTTTCGGAATGGAAACACACTTTCCTTTACCGACACATGACTTGGCAGCGGTTCTTCCAATGCGCCGAGTTCCGCGAGCGTCTTGCCGGTCATGACTTTCGCGGCGACTTTCGCGGCGGGCATCCCCGTGGCTTTCGAAACGAACGGCACGGTGCGGCTGGCACGCGGATTCACTTCCAGCACATAGACGTTGGATTTACCGTCCTCTTTCTTGACCGCGTACTGGACATTCATCAGGCCGACCACCTTGAGGTGTTTTGCCATGGCATACGTGGCTTCCCGAATCTCCTGCACGACGGGCCCGGGCAGACTGTACGGGGGGATCGCACAAGCAGAATCACCCGAATGCACGCCGGCCTCCTCGATATGCTCCATCACGCCAACCACGACACAGTCTTCCCCATCGCAAATGGCGTCCACGTCGACCTCGGTGGCATCTTCGAGAAACCGGTCGATCAGGACCGGCTGGCCTTGCGACACGATCAGCGCCTCGGCAACGAACTGTTCGAACTGCGCCTCGTCATAGCAAATCTCCATGGCCCGACCGCCGAGCACGAAACTGGGCCGAACCAGCGCCGGAAAGCCAATTTTCCGAGCTTCCGCCCGCGCCTGGGTGAGCGTCAGCGCGGTGCCATTCGGTGGTTGCTTCAGCTGCAAACGGTCCAACAACTTTTGGAATTTCTCGCGATCCTCGGCCGCCTCGATCGTATCGACGCTGGTTCCGATAATCGGCACGCCGGCAGTAGCCAGCGCCCGGGACAAATTCAGCGGCGTTTGCCCACCAAACTGCACGATGACGCCGTCTGGATCAACTCGATCACAAATATTCAGAACGTCCTCGGCAGTCAACGGTTCAAAAAACAGTAAGTCGCTGGTATCGTAATCCGTGCTGACGGTTTCGGGGTTCGAATTGACCATGATCGACTCGATCCCGAGTTCCCGCAGCGCGAAACTGGCGTGACAGCAGCAATAGTCGAATTCGATTCCCTGGCCGATGCGATTCGGGCCGCCACCCAGGATCATGACACGCCGCATTCCATCTTTCTTGGCCGGCGTTTCGTCTTCATCTTCGTAGGTCGAGTAATAATAGGGTGTGTATGCCTCGAATTCCGCCGCGCACGTATCGACCGACTTGAAAGTCGCCCGAATTCCACGCTCGATGCGATTCTTGCGCACCTGCATTTCGTGCGTATCGAATAGAGTCGCCAATTGACGATCGGAAAAACCAAACTGTTTCGCTTTCCGCAGCGTGGCCGTGTCGAGCATTTCAACACTGTCGCAGGAGCGCAAGTGATCCTCCATCTCGACGATCTGGAATAACTGATCCAAGAACCAAGGATCGATCCGTGTCAGTTCGTGGATCTCTTCAACGCTCATTCCCGCGCGGATCGCATAGCGCAGGTGCCAAACGCGCTGGTCGTTAGGCGTTGCCAGCTTCGCGCGAATTTCCTCGAGACTCGGCTGCTTCGGGGTTCCCCACAGATCCTTGCCATCGCAGCCGAAGCCAAAACTGCCAACTTCCAGTCCTCGCAGTGCCTTCTGGAACGACTCCTTAAACGTGCGGCCGATCGCCATGGTTTCGCCAACACTCTTCATTTGCGTCGTCAGCGTCGCATCCGCCTCGGGAAATTTTTCGAACGCGAAACGGGGAATTTTCGTCACGACATAGTCGATGGTCGGCTCAAAACACGCGCGTGTCTCGCGCGTGATGTCGTTGGGCAGCTCATGCAACCGGTAGCCAACCGCGAGTTTTGCCGCGATTTTAGCGATCGGAAACCCGGTCGCTTTGGATGCCAGCGCGCTGGAGCGGCTGACACGCGGGTTCATTTCAATAACGACCATGCGCCCCGTCGTGGGATGCACCGCGAACTGAATATTCGAGCCTCCCGTCTCGACCCCAATCTCGCGAATCACCGCCAAACTGGCGTCGCGCATCCGCTGGTACTCTTTGTCCGTCAAGGTTTGCGCCGGCGCCACGGTGATTGAATCCCCCGTGTGCACACCCATCGGATCGAAGTTCTCAATCGAGCAGATGATCACGACGTTATCATCCAGGTCGCGCATCACCTCCATTTCGAACTCTTTCCACCCCAGTACCGACTCTTCGAGCAATACTTCGGTGATCGGGCTCTGGTCCAGACCCCGGTGTACCAATGTATCGAATTCGGCTCGATTATAGGCGATGGAAGACCCGGATCCGCCGAGCGTGAAACTGGGGCGCACGACACACGGCAGGCCGATCTCTTGGACCACCTGGCGCGCTTCATCAATGGTATGCACAGTCCGGCCATGACACACTTCCAAACCGATCCGTTCCATGGCCGTCTTGAATTGGTCACGCTCCTCCGCCTTCGCGATCACACGCGCGTTGGCACCGATCATCTCGACACCATATTTCTCGAGAATGCCATGGCGATCCAAATCCATGGCCACGTTCAGACCCGTTTGTCCACCGAGAGTCGGCAGGAGCGCGTCCGGCCGTTCCAGCTCGATCACTTTGGCCACGACTTCCCACGTCAACGGCTCAATATACGTTCGCTCGGCCGTGTTCGGGTCGGTCATGATCGTGGCCGGGTTCGAGTTGACCAGGACCACTTCGTAATTTTCTTCCCGTAGCGCTTTGCAGGCCTGCGTGCCCGAATAGTCGAATTCGCAGGCCTGTCCGATCACGATCGGGCCGGATCCAATCAGCAGGATTTTGTGGAGGTCGTCACGGCGCGGCACGCTGATGGTCCCCTATTGGTGGGTTAATCGCAAGATGCAAGTGTTTGGCTCAAACTGAAAACGGCGGGTCGTGTGCAACGTCGCTCCACGTCGGAAACGCCTATTTCTTCCCATGCTTCTCAACAGCGTTGCTTTCACGATCACGATGTCTCTCGCCCAAACAAGCCGGACGCTACTCGCAACATGGCATGGTCCATTGTGTAATTTGAGTGATTTAGAAGTGTAAAATCCCTCAAAGTTAACACGCCCCGTCGGCTAAGATCAAGGGGCGGCACATGCTGGCACATCCTGCGGAACCCCGTTCGTGCACAAAGAGCATTGCGCCGTGATCCGATTTCCGCCCGTGTTTTCAACGCATTCGGCCCGCCCGCCGGATCCAACTCCACCACCCAGACCCCCATGGGCTTGCCCCATGGGTGAATCAGTCTCCCAGCTACAGCGGCCCCAGTTTGCCCACATTGCGGGTCTTTCTGCGGACCACGCCATGCGTATTGTGCGCCGGTTTTCAGATCGGCGCGGATGCACACGAGCTAGGCACGCCAAGACGGCCACGTTGACATGCTCCAACACGGTGCTTAGCATAGACTTAAGTCTGCCGGCTTGGCGATCGGCTCGATCTTGTTATCACCGGATGCCAAGTTATTGGAC
>CAZSOG010000482.1:0-5052 GCA_964607555.1 uncultured Pirellulaceae bacterium
CGCCGGTTAGTGCAGAATCACTGGCTCCACCCAGACAAGCTGGGTGGGGGCCGGAAGATGGTCGAGTTGAGGACGCCGCTGTAGTGCAGAATCACTGGCTCCACCCAGACCAGCTGGGTGGGGGCCCCGATACCGACAAGCCAAGCATTGACAAACCAACAGCGAAAAAAAGTGGCGCTGTCCAACTGATCTTCCATTTCTTATTTCGTAACGCGGGCTACGCCCGCAACCCAAGAGAAATCCGCCCGTGAATTATTCTCACGGAGACACTGAGATCGTGAAGGCCACCAATCGTTCCCTACCTGTTCCGCGTTTTCTTCCTTCGTGTCTCTGTGAGAAAAATCGGGGATGCCATTTCAAACATGCGCGCACGGCGCGCGCATGTGGCAGCCTAAGAATCTACTCGCCCCGGCGCCCGATCCCATGGTAGAGGGCGGGCAGCAGGACCAGGCTGAGAAACGTTGACGAGATCAGTCCGCCCAGAATCACGATGGCCATGGGGCGTTCTATCTCGTGTCCTGGACGATTGCCCAGCACGACCAATGGCAACAGCGCCAAGCCGGTCGTGCAGGCGGTCATCAGAATCGGCGCGAGCCGTTCGGTCGCGCCGCGCACGATCAAGGACGGACCGAACGGCACGCCTTCCAGCGTGCGGAGATGTTGATAGTGACTAATCAACAGGATGCCATTGCGCACGGCGATGCCAAACACGGTCACGAATCCGACGAGGGATCCGAGCGAAACGTTGCCGCCTGCCAGCGACACGGCGGCGATTCCACCCGCCCCGGCCAACGGAACACTCAACATGACGAGAAGTGTCAAACCGACTGTTTGGAAGTCCAGATACAGCAAGATGAAAATACCGACCATCGCTCCAATCGTGAGCAGGATCAGTTTTTGCTGGGCCGTTTGACGCGCTGCGAATTCGCCACCGAATTCCAGGTGATATCCGGCGGACAAGCGCACGCGTTGCTTGATTCGCGACTGGATTTCGTGCATCAGCCCGACAACGTCTCGACCCCGCGCGTTGCAGGTGATCTGAATGCGCCGGCTGCCCCCCTCGCGATTCACGACATTCGGGCCTTCGATCATACTGATGTCGGCGACGGCGGCCAATGGCACTTGCCCTTGATTGGGCGTATCAACCAACAATCGCCCCAACCGAGTGGGATCGGTCCGCAGTTGCGGATTGGAGCGGACGATGACATCGAAGACACGGTCGCCCTCATACACTTGGCCGACCGTCCGTCCGCGCAGCAGTGTCTGAATCGTCCGATTCAACCCGCCGACGGAGAGTCCGAACCGCGCGGCGGCCCGTGGTCTCAGGAGGACCTGTATCTGCGGCACATCCACTTGCTGCTCGACGCGCAGATCCGCGACACCAGGAACATTGCGCACGGCATCGGCGATCGCGCCTGCCTGCTGCCGAAGTGACTCCAAATCGGGCCCGACAACTCGAATGACGACGTCCGCCGTGACCCCGGTCAGGACCTCATCGAGCCGTTCGCGCAAGAACTGCTTGATCTGAAAATCAAACCCCGGCAGGTCCTTGACACTATCGCGAATCCGCGTGATCGTATCATCGTAGTCCGGCTGGTCATCGATGACGATCCACACTTCGCTGATATTGGGCCCCCAGGTATCATCGGAAAGATCGGCGCGACCGGTCTGCTGCGCGACACTCAGCACACGCCCCGTCTGTTTAAGTTGCCGCGCGACGACCCCTCCGGCGCGCGTGGTTTCTGACAAGGCCATGTCCGGCTTGCCCACCATGAACAGAACGAGATTGGATTCGCGTAGTTCCGGCAGGAATTCGCCGCCGAGCGTGCCGATCGCGGCGCCGGCGGCTGCCAGGAGCACGATCCCGCCCACTGCCACCAGACGTGGAAATCGAAGCAGCACACCCAGCAGCCTGGCGTAGATCCATTTGAGTGCCCGCAACTGGACCGGCTCGCGTGCCGGCCGCGCGTTCGTACCACGCAACAGCAACAAGCACATCGCGGGGGTCACGGTCAGGGCGACCAGCAGCGACGCGAGGATCGCGGCCACATAGGCATAGCCCATCGACCGGAAGAGCGTGCCGGCAAGCCCTTCGAGAAAGAACACCGGCACGAAGACGAGAATCACGATGAAACTCGCATATACGACCGCGCTACGTACCTCCAAACTCGCGTCGAGCACCACGCGGGAGACCGGCAAGGGCGTTTCGGCCCGACGGTTTTCCAGCAGGCGACGCAAGACGTTTTCCACATCGACGATCGCATCATCGACAACGGCTCCCAGCGCGATCGCAAGCCCGCCGAGCGTCATGGCATTCAACGAGGCGCCAAACCAGCGCAGGACGAGGACCGCGCCAAGTAGCGACAAGGGAATGGCGGTCAAGCTGATAATGACGGTGCGCCATTGGAACAGAAACACGATCAAGATCAGCGTCACCAGCGCGCAACCGATCAGGATCGCCTGGTTCAAGTTGTGGATCGCATGGCGAATAAACGTCCCTTGGCGAAACATATTGGGATGCACGACGACCCCCGGCGGCAGGGTCGCGCCTAACTCTTCGATCGCCCCGTTCAGTGCATCCGTGACTGCCAGCGTATTGGCGTGAGGCTGCCTATGGACCACCAGCAGCACGCCTGGTTGGCCATCAATCGTGGCATCCCCCGGCTTATTCGCGGCGCCGACACGCACGTCCGCCACCTGTCCCAATGTGATCGAGACGCCGTCGCGAAAGGCAACCGGGGCCGCCGCCAGATCGGCCGGCGACTCGATGCGCGTCCGCTGCCGGATGGGCAGACGCTGGTTGTCGGTCTCGAGATAGCCCGCGCCACCGAATCCCGTCGCGTCACGCGCGGCGCGGGCCACGTCATCCAGCGTTACCCGCGCTTGCCCCAGTCGCTGGGGTGTCACCAGGATCTGGTACTGCCGCACATCCCCGCCGAACACCTCGACCTGGGCAACGCCCCGAACCGCCAGCAAACGCCGCTTGTAAGTCCAATCAGCCAATGTCCGTAATTCGCGTGGTGATACGGTATCCGAAGTGAGTCCGACCATTGCCAGAAGGCTCAGCGACGTCTTGAGCGGGGTGATGCGCGGCATCTCCGCCGCGGCCGGCAACATCGATCGCGCCTCCGTCAGACGTTGGTTAACCAGCTGCCGCGCGTCCAGAATGTTCGTTCCAGCGTCGAAAATGGCGGTCACCACGGAAAGGGCCGGCACCGATGAGGACCGCAATGTCTTCAGACCGAACACGCCGTTGACCGACGATTCGAGCGGCACCGTGACTAACTGTTCCACCTCCTCGGTTGACAAACCGGGCGCCTCGGTCTGAATCACGACCTGGGGTGGTGCGAACTCCGGAAACACATCCCACGGCGCGTACCGCGCCGCGATCGTGCCCCAGATCAACAACCCCGCCGCCACCAGCAGTACGACCAGCCGAAACCGCAAACAAAACGTAATGACGGCGCGCAACATGGTCAGTCATCGTCCTCGGCGGGAATTTGCCACTGAAACTCGCTTCCGTAGAGCAGTTCGGCGCCCATCACCACGACCTGCTGGTCGGCTTGAAGCCCACGCCGCACGACAACACGGTCGCCATCCGGAGCGCCAAGCTCGACACGCTGACGCCGAAATGTCGTCGCCGACGTACGGACATAGACCCAGCTGTTTCCGTTGCCGTCCCACAAGACGGCTGAACGAGCCACGACCAGCGCCGGCGCGGCCGCGTTGATTGGCAGCCATACCGACACGCTGTCACCGGGCCGCAGCGCGCCGTCGTCATTGTCCAGCTCGAACAACAAGTCGACGGTCTGATCACCCATTTCCGTCGCTTGCGGAATGGCCAGCGGTCGCGCCGTCACGCGACGCGTCGTCCCCGGAACTTCGACAACGGCCGGCGCGTTGCGCGCGATCCGCGTCAAATCGCCGCGATACACGGGAACTCGTAACCAAAGCCGCGACCAGTTGGAAATCGTCCAGAGTACATCTCCCTGCACGACGAATTGCCCCGGTGCGATACCGAGGTCTGTTATCCGACCACTGACCGGCGCCGTGATCGGAATCGGCTTGAGTTGCAAACCGTCGCGATATGGTTCCGTTGGCAAGAACGGCAGACGTTCCAGGGCTTCCTGCTCGGCCGCCTCGGCCCGCGCGATCTGCTCTTTCAACTCCAGCAAGCGGATTCCGGCAACGGCCGTCGATGCCTTGGCGCGAATCTGCTGCAAATGCTGCTGGGCCAGTTCGCGCGTCGCGCGTGCCTGCCGCACAATCGTGTCAACTTCCTCCTTCGCGGCAACCAACCGCTCCTGGTCCTGGGGCGATAGCAGGACACGCACGGCTCCCAGTGGCTGATCGCGGGTCACCCGATCGCCCATCTCCAGTCGGCTCTTGTCAACAAAATCGACAAAGCCGGTCGCCGGGGATTTGGCCGTCACCTCGGTCGCCGGCACCCGACGCAGCCAGCCGGTAAGCTGTTGCCTGGCACGAATCGACTCGCTTGTCACCGGCGCCGTCTTGAGTCCGATCCGAGCCTGTGCATCCACCGTGATCGATAGCTGACCCGCGGTCTTCACCGCCAGCTCGTCACCGGCCGGCGGTTCCTTGTCATGCTCACCGACGCACCCGCAAACGACCGTGCCACATACCGCGGCAACCAGGATGGTGACAAGTCTCACGCTCATGTTTGCGATCCACACCGCAGCCTGATCGCAAGATCAGGTTCTGCATATTACCAAGTGTTTCGGGGCGCGCCGGGAAACGAAATCTGGCCGACGACCGACGTTGGTGCATCCATCCGGTGCGCAAACCAAGCGACGCACGAACCTTCCATTCTAATCGGCCGATCGAAATGTGGAATTTCTCTTCTTCCGAATTTCGTCACCGGCAACGGGCAGCCGAACCCGCCATTCCCGCCCCCTCGATCGATCTTTTACTCTTACTCTTACTCTTAATCTTACTCTTAATCTTAATCTTAATCTTAATCTTAATCTTACTCTTACTCTCAATCTCAATCTCAATCTCAAACGCCCCACGACGGTCCGTCATACGCCAGAT
>CAZSOG010000483.1:0-5048 GCA_964607555.1 uncultured Pirellulaceae bacterium
ACTCACACGCCCCCTCTCTCGCCACCGAGCTTGTCTCGGTGGAAAGCCGTTTAGATTCTTAGGCCGTAGAATGCGCGCACCGTACGCGCATGTTTTGGGGCCAGGCTCTGCCAGTGAGAAGCGGAGACGTACTCGTCCAATAAACAACCAAGGACTCGCGCCCGCACATCCGCCATAGGCGGATGCCACCCTTTTTGGGTTGCGGCCGAAGGCCGCGTTAGGAACTTCGTTCCGCGATCAACGCCGCGCTCCAACAAAAAGACCCTTGCCGGAACAGCGAATTGTTCCGGCAAGGGTTGATCGTCCTCACTCAGTCTCACGATACTTCAGTGCATGCGTGACACGATCGAACCGATCGGGTCACTGTTGTTCACCGAAGAAGATCGAACCCAATTGGCCGGGTCCAAACACGATTCCGCTCATGTTCCCGGCCGCGCGGTCCATGTTACCAAAGTACATGGTGCCGGTGACATCCATCCAGAAGATGAAGTTGTCCATCTCCATGCCGACGCCCAGCGTAGGTTCCGTATCGGCGACCGTGGTCTGTACCAGAATGATGCCGGCGAATTGCTCGAACGAAACGTTGAACTCGGCGCCAATCAGCGGCAGCTTGACCAACCAGTTGTCGCCCACCGGCTCGGGCATCACATGAATGCCCTTGGCATGCTGGGCCGCTTCTTCCAGGGTAAAGTCCGGGTCGAAGTCGGCGTGACAGCCAAGGCATGCGTAGTCGAGCGTGATGAACGCGTTGCCGTCCGCGTCCTGGTTCCAGAACGTCGTGCCGTCCACTTCGTAGGTGTTGTCCGCCGCCGCGACCGGATCGGTCATGATGCGGAATAAGTGGCTGTGAACATCACCCTTGAACGGGTTGGAATTCGTCGCGGACTTGCCCATCTTCGCCATATGGCAATCGGTGCATTGGAGATTCTTCATGCCGGCGATATTGATCTGGTGATCTTCTTTCGCATGGCAGTCCGTGCATTCCGTGACGGTCCCACCGAGATCGTAAACCACCGATTTGTGCGGATTGTGGCAGGTTACGCAATCGAGCAGATCCCGGTGCGGCGAGTGCGAGAAATCCTCGCCCTGCTGGTGGTGCCGCGTGAAACCATTTTTCCACGGCATCCGGAACTGGGCGTCGCGGAAGTGGCACTCAGAGCAGGTTTTTCCGCCCGTGGGAGGATTCGCTTTCTTGTCGGTGGCCGCCACATGATCGCCGCCGGGGCCGTGGCACGCTTCGCAGCGGACCCCGGGTTGTGTCCAGGTTCCGACGAGGCCGGGAAGATCGTCCTGGTTGCCGTTGGGATCGTAGCCCGTCGTATGGCACTTGCCACAATTGTAGGGCTTTGTTTGACCGGAGTGATAACTCACCCACTCTTGCGTCGCAAGATTCCATTGGACCTGATCGCCCGTGTGGATGAACCCGTCCCTTTCGACGAACCGCGCTTTCCAGAAGAAGTTGCCGATGACATACTCAACATCTTGCCACTGCAAGCCATCGGGCGGCAGCGGCGGGTTGGGCGTATGCGGCCACAGGTCGGTGGTCGGTTCAACGCCACCGATTTTGACCAGTTTGTAAGGGTGGCCCGACTGCATGTAGTCGGCGTATTTATTCGGGTGGCAGAGCTTACATGTATCATCGCCTACATATTCAGGACCCTTTTTTGTGACTTCAACCGTTAGCTTGCTGACAATGATGTTTCCGCCATCGCCATCACTGACGGTTAGCATGGGGGTATACGTGCCAGCCGCCGCGAAGGTGTGACTGACCTGGCTGCCGGTCGCGCCCGTGAAGTCATCCGGGAAGAGCCACATAAACGTCAACGGATCGCCGTCGGGGTCGCTCGTCGCGGATGCGTCGAACTGCACTGGTTCGCCTGCGAAACCAGTATACGGCCCGCCGTCGACAATTACCGGCGCGCCCGCGCTGGCGGTCACTGTCACTAGCAACGCCATGGCAGTCGCAGCGAGCACATACCTGGTTAACTTGAATGATTGCAACATACGAGTTCCTCCGTACTGTGGATCATAAGTGCGTGAAAGGAAACGACCGACATTTAGACGTCTTTGCTTGAGCACAGGATTTCAATCGGGCATCGACAGTAACAGAACGCTACGATTCCAAAGTCATGCGAGTATCGATTGAAATTGTGCCAACCTAGGAAACTGGCGAGCCGAAGCGAAACGGAGCTTGCCCTAACCGGCAATGCCGACTCCAGACACCGCAACCCAAATACAAACGATGTCCCGATTATGGCGGAGATTCAATGCCACGCAAATCGGAAGAATAGGAAATCTGCACCGGGAAGCTTGTCCATTGAGGCCTAGGGAATTGACCTAGGGATGATAGGTCGAAATTTGAGTCGCGGTCGTCCACGGTTGAGATATCGCGGACGCGGGAGGCCTGATGCGCGGCACGCATCGAGCGTGCTGCCGACGCATGCCGGGTGATTCACGAGCGGTCTGCCGCAACGCCGTACGTCGGTCGTTTGGTTCGTCAAAGGGTCCGCCGTCTTGGCTCACGTATCAACAAAATGCCGCGCGGACGGAGGGCTCTTTTCCTTGCATCTGTCACGACTTACGGCCTCGCGCGGTGAACTTCATGAATCAGCCGGGCTAATGCGGGGCATGTTCTCGAGCCTCCTGCTTGAGCCGGTCCACGATTGGTGTATTGTTGCTCAGTCCGGCGAGGAACAAAGCGTTTCTTCCAAGTCGATCTTGCTGATTCGTATTCGCGCCCGCGAGTAGCAACAAATCCACCAATTTGATGTTTCCGCTCATTGTTGCACAAAGCAGGGGTGTCCACCCGGATTCATCGGCCCCATTGACATGTGCGTCGGCCTGAATCAACATTTGCGCGCAGCGCGCGTTGCCGTGCAGGCAAGCGCTCATCAGGGCGGTGCCGCCACCACGGTGCGTCCGGTTGACTTGGGCGCCGGCGGCGAGCAGGATTTTCGCGATTTTGTCCGAATCGTGACGTGCGCGCGTGGCGTGCATCAAGGCGGTCCAACCGTCCTGATCCGCGGCGGTTACGTCGGCGCCAGCGTGAAGCAACATGGAAACGAGTTCAGGTGAATCGCTGTACAGGGCGGCGTACATGAGTGGGGTCATGCGTTTGGCGCCGGCGGTGTTGATCGCGGCCCCGTGCCGACGAAGTTGTTCGACCAGCTCCAGGCTCAATGCGGCCTGGTCCCGTGTCGCGTAAATCAGTGGCGTATTGCCCAAGGCGTCGCGCGCGTTCGCATCCGCCCCGGAATTGAGCAATATGTTGATACTTTTGATACTCCAGCGGTACCAGATCGCCACTTGGAGCATGGTCATGTCGCGTGGAAGGAGCCCCTTGGATCGTGCATTGATATTGGCGCCGTCCTGGATCAGCCAGGCGGCTTGGCGTTGTTTTTCCTCACTGATCGCAATACTGAGTTTCCGGTCGAGTCCGGTAAAGGCCTGACAGGCGAAATGTCCCGAGAATCCGGTACGAATCGTCGCGGGAGAATCGGGAGGGCTGGTACGCGTTACCTTGCTTCGGGGGGCACGAGGACGCGGATTACCGTGACCCGCCGCCGGATCATCGGCTGAAACGAAACCACCGTGAATGAATGCACACTCGATCGTGAGTGACAATATTACGGAAAACCATTTGACCATGAGAATACCACCTTGTGTCGAGGATGCCGCATGAGAAGCCGCCGCGCGAAATGTGTGTTTCGATTGCATGAACGGTTTTGCGGGTTACACTATACGAGTGGCCCTTGGCTGGGGGACGATGAAATAAGTGCTTCGTTCTGAATCAAGTGTTGCGGATAGTAGTCGTCGAGGCAACTTATTTTCCGCCAATTGGCCGGGATTCGTGGCGAGATATGGAGAACAGCGTCCGATCGCCGTGTGGCGCGCAAACGTCTTGCCACGCGCTTCGTGCCGTGGCGGGCTAGACCGGACCGAGAGTGAGTGGGGATGTGATACGGAGGGGCAATTCACGGACGATTCGGTTGGTGGTTTGTCGCGCGAAGTGTCGGCGAACAAGTACCTGCAAACAAGTCGCGATTGTTCTTGGGAGAAAGAGAATGCATAAGATGACGAGAGTTTCTTCAGTGATTGCTGGTATCGTGTTTATCGGAGGTGTTGCCGGGGTGCTGTTGCACAACCGTTCCGCCCTCGCGATCCCTAGTCTACAAACCGCTTTTATCGCGCGCTATCCATTTCTGCGTGACACGCCGCTGGACAGTTGCACCACGTGTCACATGCCGGCCGAGAAGGATTTCTTGAACGGCTACGGCAACGCGCTGAAAGACGCGCAAATGAATTTCGAGGAAATCGAAGACGAGGACTCGGATGGTGATGGCGTGAGCAACATTGATGAAATCAACGACGAGGGCTTTCCGGGGTCACGCGCGACCGCGCCGGAGTATTTCATTTTCCACGTTAATTTCTCCAAGACGGATCCGAATGTGGGAGCGGTCCACTTCAACCATGAAATGCACGTGGTCAAGGCATCGTTCTTGTCCAGTGGAAGATGCAGCAACTGCCACGGAAAAAACAAATTCCCGCGCAAATACGACGACAGCCAATCGATCCGGCCGCTCGCCCACACGATTTGTTGGCGTTGTCACGAGACATCCGGCAGCAAACTGGCGCCACGTGACTGCACGGGATGTCACACGGGGGTCGAAAACATGCTGGATGAACTCAAGCAACGACTGGAAGTCGAACCACCGAAGCCCTGATCGACCAGCCAACGTGGGTGATTTCGAGTCCACGAGAAAGCCCATGTCCGGAAACGAGGTCATGCGCGACCGCGTCGCCGCCCGTGCGTGCCACGCAACAAGCCGTTCTCGGCGTGACCGGGAACGGCTTTTGGGTTGGTTGCCCGCGCGTGGCGCGAAGGCACACGGGCCGTTTCGAAACGCCAAACAGGCCCGTGCAATGCCATGTGGGTTAGAGACCTTATGGGCCGGGATTCGATGACCTTGAGTCAAGTTTTTGGGTCAGACTCCGCATGGGTCGTGGGGCAATGCAAACGGGCATGCGATTGGGGTTGCGCGCGGTCG
>CAZSOG010000484.1:0-5044 GCA_964607555.1 uncultured Pirellulaceae bacterium
TAACCAAGGACTCGCGCCCACACATCCGCCCGCGGCGGATGCCACCCTTCTTGGGCTGCGGGCGAAGCCCGCGTTAGGACCTGTCCGCAAATAAGTTACCGAATTGGTCTTGGTGATTTCAATCGAATTCGACGATGATGTGTGGATGCCGGATGCACAGATTATCGAAGGAATCGAACTGAAATTCAATGCCCTCGTCGGGGATCTTGACGAACGGGGAAAGCGTCGTTGGGCGGCGGCCGAGGCAATGGCATTGGGACGCGGCGGCATCACGGCCGTGGCAATGGCCACGGGGTTATCGGATCGAACTATTCGTACGGGGATCAAAGAACTGCGCAGCGAGCGTCCTGTTTCGAGTGGGCGTCAACGAAGACCTGGCGCGGGCCGAAAACCACTGGAACATTCTCAGCATGATTTGATCGATGCGATTGACCGACTTGTTGAACCAACCGAGCGTGGAGATCGTCAATCACCGCTTCGTTGGACATGCAAGAGCCTGAACGTCCTGCAGCGTGAACTTCGTGCCCAGGGATACGCTGTTGGGCGGACCAAGATAGCCAAGGTCCTTCGTTCACTGGGCTACTCGCTTCAAGGTAACCGCAAGACACGAGAAGGTGCCAATCACCCTGACCGCAACGCCCAGTTTGAGCACATCGCGCGTCGTGTGAGTGCCTGTCGTCGAGGCAAACGTCCGGCGATCTCCGTTGATACCAAGAAGAAAGAAACCCTTGGAAAAAGGCAAATGTTGGCAAAGAATATCGGCCCAAGGGGAAACCTCTCGAGGTAGATACACATGACTTTCCTGACAAAGAACTCGGCAAAGCCATTCCGTATGGCGTTTATGATATCGATTCCAACGAGGCTTGGGTTCCGGTGGGTGTCAGTTCTGACACAGCCGAATTCGCCGTCGAAGCGATCCGACGTTGGTGGAAGCGAATGGGAAAGAAACGATATAAGAACCCGAAGCGGCTTTTGATTACCGCTGACAGCGGTGGGAGCAATGGCCATCGGAATCGACTTTGGAAATATGAATTACAACGACTAGCCGATCAGACCGGGATGATCATCGAAGTGTGTCACTATCCACCGGGCACAAGCAAGTGGAACAAGATCGAACATCGATTGTTCTGTCACGTCACGAGAAACTGGCGTGGCGTACCTCTCGAAACACATCAGGTAGTCGTGAACCTTGTTAGCTCGACTCGTACGGACAAAGGGTTGGAAGTTCACTGCCAATTGGATAGTAATGACTATCCCAAGGGGCGTAGGATAACCGATGCTCAGATGGCAAGCCTACGCATAAAACGGAACGCATTCCATGGCGACTGGAACTACGAGATCTTACCGAGGCCACAGTCCTGAATCCGGTAACTTATTTGCGGACGAGTCCTTAGAGACCTTATGGGCGGAAATCTGATGATCTCGAGTCAAGTTTCTGGATCGGACTACGCATCAAGGTCGTGGACGGAAAGAAGCCAGGGATTTGAGTTGCTCGGTGGGGCGTGGGGGACGTCTGCCGGGGCATGCGTTTGGGACGGGGTTGCGGTCGGTTTGGAAAACCGACCTACCTTTGCCGCCCACCTGGATATCGGGCGGCGCCACGAGTCGATTTTTTGGGCGCTATCGGTGGAGCGGCTCTCCGAGCCGTGACCGCCTGGTCATGCGTCAGTTGGTTGGAGGCAGCGCCTCGTTAGATTCTTAGGCTGCCACTTGCGCGCACCGTGAGCGCGTGTTTTTCCAAGACGTTACGCCGTGAACCCTACAGCCTCCAGTCCACAGCCTTGCGGGCAAAGCCCGCGTTACGCCGAAGGTGTTGCGTCGCATTGTGACGCGTTGTTCGCCAGGCCCGCCCTACAGCGGGTCGATGGCGTCGTCGGTCAGCGGCACTGACTGACCACGGAGGCGTGCCACGAGCAAATAGAAGAGCCCCATGCCGATGATGACCAGCTGGCTGATCCAGAAGATCAGCAAGCCGCGCGCCATGCCCTCGGTGAACCCGTAGGAGTGGAGTCCAATCCCCAGCTCATTCACACCGAACCATGACCACGCCGTGATGATGTTGCCACCGATAGCCAGCAGTGCCAAGCCCCGGCGTCCCACCATGTGCGATGATTTCGCGTGCAGCATGATGGCGGTCCAGAGGACGATCATCAAGGCGCCATTTTCCTTGGGGTCCCAACCCCAGAACCGGCCCCAGGAATCATCGGCCCACAAGCCCCCCAGGACGGTGCCGACAAAACTGGCGAACGCGGCAAAGCAGATCGTCCCGTAGATCATTCCCGACAACACTCGTTCGAGTTCCGGCCACCCATGGGTGCCCGCGTTCGGGCGCGGCGCAAACCCACGGCGCAAACGCCCGAGCAGCGTGAGCGAATCGTGGAGCCATATCGCGCCGAACATCAGCAACCCGAGAACACCAGCGAAAAACATGGCGGAATAACCGAACGCCACTGTCAGCACATGCATCGTCAGCCAAAACTGGGTGTCCAGCACGGCCTGCAGCACGCGAATCGTATCCCCGCCACCGGCGAGAAAATGCGCGATCAGCAACGCGCTGATCCCCGCCACCGACGCCACACAGTTGCCAATCCCATAGCGAAACACGAATTCGAGGATCAGCCCGATCGCGACACAGCACCACCCGATGAAGATGGCCGATGAGTACAGGTTCGTCACTGGGGGTCGACCGGAAATGAACACGCGGCCCGCCAAAGCCAGTGTGTGCAAGATCCAGACGAGCATGAGCAACCAAAATGCCGAGTTGCGTAGCGTCCCAGACCAACGTGACGAGGCGACCGCGACCAGCCAGCCGAAAATGGTGAGCAACAACGCCAGGACGTTGAGCGGGATCAGGTTATAAAACGGCGCCGCGTGGTTGAAAAAAGATTCGAGCCGGTTCTTGCGCGCGTCGAACCCCAACGGCCGGGCCTCGGCCACCATTTGTTGATAGGTCGCGACCGACTGATTGAAGCGGGCGGCGTCCCGGGTCGCGTAGGCATCGAAGACTTCGCTCAACCTGGTAACCAGCGGCCCGGGTTCCTTGTGCCGCAACACGCGATCCACGTAGGCTCGGTCGCGCGCCGTCGAGTAGGCGATCCATGGGGCCTTCGGATCGTCGGTCGGAACCGCCAGCGGCACGGGCCGAGCGGCCAGACGCTTTTCGCGCGCGGGAACCTGCTTCAGGAGTCGTGCGACTTCCGTGAGTTTCGCAGTCGACGAGTCGCGATCGCTCTGGGCCGCTTTCGAGTCGGGAAAAGTCGGAAAAGGCAACGGGCGGAACGCGTCCGCGAGCATCTGATAGCGGACCACACGTTGTTCGAGGTCCAGGAACTTGCGCTGCTGGTAAGTACGTTCCGCCGGCGGTTGGCTGCGGGCGAGGGTCACCTGTTTTTGCAACTCGGAAAAATTCCTCAGCAACTCTTGAAACGAGTAACGCGATCCAGCGCGTCGTTCCAGTCCCAACGTGTCGCGGACATCGCCGCTGTCGATTCGGAACACGCGATGCGATTCCGCCAATTGGGGACGGGCGATCACATCCAGGAGCCAGCGAATCGCGGGCTGCTTGTTGCCTTCCGCGTCGACGAACGTCTCGCGGTTGGAAATGATGCGCAGCGTGTTACGTGCCAGCGTGCCAAACGGTTTAACACGTCCCTCGAACATCAGCGGCGTTTCCTCGAACCGCTCGAGATTCAGCGCACGTGGCGAAATACTGGGTCCCATCACCTTGCTGGCCGTCCAAGCCACTCCGAACAAAACGACGATCGCGGGCACGACCACCTGGCCCAGCCGAAGGCGTTTTTTTTCCTCCCCGCCCACCGTGGATCGCCGCGCATGGCCGGTGGCCAATCGTTGCGGAGCGTGTTCTTGTTCGGTCCCGCCGGCGCGGTCCGCGTCCTTGGCTACGCGCCGCAAGAACCGCAACAACACCAGCAGAAAATGTGCCAACATGCCAGTGCCCACCAACATGCAGGCGACATACGGAATCATCCAGCCCGTGTTGTGCACGACTTGAAGAATCGAGACCTCGCCGCTTTTCGTTCGGTTATAGCCACTCTGGTAGAAAGTCTCGCCCGAGTATCTCAGCGGGTTGTTCATCCAGATCTTGGCATCAAAGTCAACGTGCTTCGACGGATCCTGAAGGTGGATTTGCGAGGAATAGTTACGTGGAATATTCGTGCCGACATAATCATCCTTGCGCACATCGAGCAGCGTGATTTGATATGATTTGTAGTCGCGCGGAAAGCGCAGTTCGACCAGATAGGGGTGATTATCGAGCAACACGCGCCGACCGGCCAGGTTGGCACCGAAAAACTGTGTGTGAAGATAAGTGCCAAGAACCGCACCGTCTGATTTGCGCGTATACCGCACATAGGCCGACGCCTGGTCCATGGGCCCCTGACTTACCCCTCCTTTGGGAGTCACTGCCTTGGCGACAAACTGCATCCCCAACCCGGCCGTCGCGAGGTTTTCGACCCCGGCGCCCACCGGCTCAATCGATGCATTCTTGAAATACTTGACAACTGTCACGGTAAACGGTAATTGCTCGATATCAGCCACTTCCCCGCGTGCAAACGGAGTCACCTTGCCCGTCACCATCAGCGGAACCCCGGACGTCGCGGCGTCCGGTTTCGAAGCGTCGGTAATAGCAAGTTCCACGCTGCGTATGTCCTCCGCGTAGCCGACCGTCTGTCCTTCCCGAATCACGATCCGCTGCTCGGCCGCGAAGTAACTCACGAACAACTCGCCAAACATCATCAGACCGATACCACCGTGCAGCAACACGAGCCCCGCGCGGTGGCGAAAAAGAAGGATGCCGGCGAATAAGAGGATGACGGCCGCCGCCTCGGCTTGAATCAGCTGGACCAGAATTCGCAGTGACGAATTATTCAGCGCGACCGTGCGGCCCTCGAAGTACAGCCACATCGCCAGGACGCCGAGAAACAGGGAAAAAATGCCGAGCATCCAACGCTCGACCTTGCGCCGCGGATCCAAGAACTTCATCACGTAGCCGAACGCGACGACGCTCGATAGCCACAGACCGACG
>CAZSOG010000485.1:0-5037 GCA_964607555.1 uncultured Pirellulaceae bacterium
GTTTCGTAAACTGCATTTTACACTTGATCCCTGAGTGTAACCAGTATTCCTGGTGCGTGGCGGTCTGGTGGGTTTCTTCATTCAGCCAACAAGCACAACAAGCAGACACCCTGCAAGGATGCAGATGCAAAGATGCAGCAAGGATGCAGACACCCAACAATTGGACAAACGGTCTCGCTCGTCGTTGAGTCTCCAGCAACGGTGCGACAGCCCGCCCGCCTGGCCCACTAGCCCGGATTATTCATGAGCGATCTGCTGCGGACCCGTAACTCGGCCATCCGCCGCGTCAAAGGACAATTCGCCTTTGCTCACGTATTAACAATATGTTCCGCAGACGAAATGCCCTTTTCCTCGCATCTGTCTCGACTTACGGCCCCGCGCGACGAACTTCATGAATAATCCGGGTTAGCGGGGTGCCGCGAAGTCCAGTTCTTGGGTGTCTGGATTCTTTACTTGCCGATCACGCCGATTTCGGCGGCGGATGCCCAGGGACCGCCATTCACTTCCGAGAGGACTCGAACGCGCACATACTGGCCGCGCACAGGCTTCCAACGCACTTCTTGAGGCTTCTTTGTCTTTTTGAATGTCGTGGTTGCCACCGGCGTGGTCCAGTGGTCGGCGGAGTCACCGACATAGAACTCGCATTTGGCGAACGCGCCGTTCCAGCCGCGATCCTGGCGCGCAAGATAATAAACGCCGGCAATCTCATGCGCGCCACCCAGATCGATGACGAGCTCATGCGGGTGTTTGGCCAGATGCCGACCGAATTCGGTGTGCCAATGTGTCCGCGGGTCGCCATCGATCGCGGCGACGGCCAGTTTTCGGTTGCCTTTCGACTCGCTACTGACACGCGCGATCTGCCACGCTTTATTGGCAAGCAGGCCTTGCTTCGGCAGGTGCTGTACCGGGCCGGAGGCCTTCGTGGGCAGCCGCGTATCACCCCATTTGGCTTGCCGGTCCTTGTCGTTCAGGGAGCGATCGAAAAAGGTCCCTTCGACTGCCGGTTGATGCGCCACGGCGGCGATTTCCTTCAGGTGCGCCAGTACTTGTGGCTGGCCCGCGGCGACATCGTCCTGTTCCGTGAGATCTTGGCTCAGATCGTACAATTCCCACGGCTTATTCTTCCGTGGCTGAACTGCTTTCCAGCGATCCGTCCGCACGGCCGTCTGCTGTCCCAACTCGAAATAGAGGTACTCGTGCGGTGTTTGTTTCCGACCGGCTGCCGTTGCCCCGATCAGTTCGGGAACAATCGAAACACCATCGATGTCGCGCGGCGGCGTGGCGCCGGCCAGTTCGGCGGCGGTCGGCAGCACATCCGGGAAATACCAGAGGAAATCACTGACCCGGTGCGGCGTGACGTGTCCCGGCCAGCAGACAATCATGGGGATCCGTAGCCCGCCTTCGTACAGGTTGCCTTTCTGGCCTCGAAACGCCACGTGGTTGGCCGGATTGACATTCGGTCCGTGAAATCCGCGTGGGTGGTCGGCATCGCGAAAATAATCCATACCGCCATTGTCGCCACAAAAAAAAAGGATCGTTTTCTTCGTCAGGCCGAGTTCGTCCAAGAGCACCCGGATCTCGCCAACGTTACGGTCGACCATGTTGACCATGGCGGCATAGCGGCGGGCGTCGAGCGGCCACGGCTTGTCCTTGTAGAGTTGCCAGGCGGGATCCGTTTCAGGAATGTCGAACATCCCGTGTGGCGGCGTGATCGGCATATAGCAGAAGAATGGCTTGTCCTTGTTCGTGCGGATGAACTTTTTGGCCTCGTCCATAATCGCGTAATGCGAGTAAGTCTTGCCGCTATTTCCGCCATGATTGCCTGGCAGGACCACCTCTTGGCTGTTACGGATGAGGTAGGGCGTATAGTACGAGTGCGCGTGAACTTGATCGTAGTACCCAAAGAAAATATCGAAGCCATGTTTTTCCGGGACGCCGGTCGAGCCCCGGCCGCCACAGCCCCATTTCCCAAATCCGCCGGTGGCATAGCCGGATTGCTTGAGCACGGATGCGATCGTCTGCTCGTCGGCGCGCAGCGGCGTGCCACCACCGTTAACACGTACCGAAGTATGACCGGCATGCTTTCCGGTCATCAAGCAACATCGGGTCGGGGCGCACAATGATGATCCAGCCAGGGCCTGCGTGAACCGCACGCCATCACGTGCCAATCGGTCGATGTTCGGCGTCTGAAAATGCGGATGTCCCATGCAGGACAGCTCGTAGTACCCCAACTCGTCCGACATGATGTAGACGATGTTGGGCGGATGGGACGGGCCGGTGGCTGCCGCGGCGTCGGCGACTGACCACCAACACCACGCGAGGATCAGGGCCGGGAGAATTCGTACAAGCATCAACGGAGCGCGCGTCATGGTGGGGCCTTTCGTGATCGAAGATACGACACATTTTGGAATGCATCACTACATTATCGACGATCGTGGCCCACTCATGCAACCGTCAGACGCCGTTGTCTTCTGCAACCTGCCGCAGTGCCAGTCGTGCCAATCTCACGGCATTCCCTTCCCTCTAACGGACTTTGGCCGTCAACGGCTACAAAAAAGATCAGCTCGGCCTTCGTGGAAGAGGCCGAGCTGATGGGTTGTTTTCAGTTTGTGGCGGAATAGCAGATCAATATTGCGAGCCGGCGCCCGGATTCACATTACCGACCATGTGGAAGTGTTCGTGGTCGATGTACACAACCTCGACGGCGTCTTCATCGCGAATGGTGTGCGGCACCGGCCAACCAATTCGTTTGACTTCCTCGAAGTAGATGGTGCATTTGTAGTGCGCGTGGTGCAGTTGGGCCGGTCCGATCATTGGCACGAACCGCGGCGGATCCACATAGTCGGCGATTTTTTCCTTGACGATACGCACGTTATTACGTTGGACTTCATACAGCACTGGAATTCCGCCTTCGACCGGTCGGGCCCGCTCCAGGGCGACCATGACCTCATCATCCGACGGCGGATCGAGTGCGACGGCGGGTCCCCCCGCGGTGATGGGTCCGAGGATCGGCACGCGTTCGTAGCGCTCGTGCTCCCATGCCTTGTCTTCCTTCTGGTCCTGGAAGTAGGGACTGATCGGAATCGGGAGCGGGATCATCGGCCCCATGGTTGGGCGAAAGCATCCGGTGCTGCCTAGTATACTGAGCGTCAAGATGGTGCAGATAACGGCGGATAGATTCTTGTGAGACATCGGATCTTCCTTGATGGTCGGTTCAGCGGCAGTCAGTCGTTCGGCGAACTAAGCTGCCATCGGTTCTTGGCAAACACCCGCCCCCAACCTTTCGCGGGCCGTTTTTCATCGCTAGACCTAGTTATCGTGTTAACTTGGGCCAAACTTGCGGGTTTTTCGGGTGTTATGGAAAATTCCCGAAAATTCGCTTGGCCACGAGTTGGTGGGCCGCGATGGGTGATCGACAATGGCGAAAACAGGGAAACAGGGCAATTTCTTAGAACCCGTTACAAGGCTGCTGCGGCAGACTGTTTATCCGCTCCTTCGACGGACGTGGACGTCCATCGTACCCGTTTGATACCAGGCCCTGTGACAACCGCCCATTTCCCATTTCCCATTTCTTATTTCTTATTTCTTATTTCTCATTTTCCCTCAAACCAAAAAAACTCCCTTCGAGCTACGGGGCTCGAAGGGAGTTGGGTCCGCAATTCAATCAAGTAGTGAGCAACCTCATTTACTCTTGAAATCCAGCATCCACCAGCCATCGTCCCATTCGAGGGTTACTTTTCGCCATCCCAGCGGAACTTGTGGGTAGGGATAGAATGGTCCGATATAGGGCCATGCGGTGGGTGAATATTGGCGCGGATACGTGACGGCTCCATAGTTCGGATACGCCGCATAGCTGGGCCACGCGTAGCCAGGCATTTGCGGATGATCAAACCGTGCTCGTGCGATACCGGCGGCATTGGGCACGGTCGGAATCGGCCGGGCGCCGGCTTGACCAGCATAGGCAACCGATTGCGCGGGCGCGAAGGCGACCGGCATCGGTGCGGCGGACGCGGTTGGCATCGGTTGCAGGGTCGCGGGTACTTGCGGAGCGCTCACCGGTGCGGCGGACGCGGTTGGCATCGGTTGCAGGGTCGCGGGCACTTGCGGAGCGCTCACCGGCGCGGCGGCGGGCGTCGGTACCTGGACCGGAGCCGAAGCAACTTGCACTGGAGCGGTACTTGCAACATGCAGGTCATTGACGACCTGCTTGACGCCGCGAATGCGCCGTGCGACATCGAGGACGAGGTTCTGCTGTGCGCTAGAGGCGGTACGTCCGGAGATCCAAACGACTGCGTTGTTAACTTGGACGTCCACGTCAAAGTTGCGCAGTTCGCCACGGCTCTTCCGCGCACGCAGTTTGTCAATCACATCCTGTGCGATTTCGGTATCCGAGCGACTGGTCGACTTGGTTGTCGAAACGGTTTGGACGTGCGTGGTGCGCGTGGCGGGCGTCTTTCGCTCGGCCTTTGTCGGTGTCGACTTCCACGTCAAGGGATTCCAGCTGGTCAGAAACCGCTTTGACCTGCTGAGCAGTCCAGCGCCGGTGGTGCTGCCGAGCAACGAGCGGCTACCGGATTTCGTCTCCTTCCGCGAGGTGGAACTCGGCCGGGCAACTTGCTGGCCGGCGGCCGCGTTGACCTTCAGGTCGTTCACCACCTGCTGCACGCCCGACACATGACGGGCAATATCCAATACTTTCTGTTGCTGCTGCTTCGATGCCACGTGGCCTTTGAGCCAGACAATTCCACTGTCGACCTCGAGGTCGATGCCGAAGCCGGCCAGTGTGCCTTGGGTTTTTTGCTGCCGCAGTTGCTGGACAATCTGTTGTGCGATTTGCTGATCGTCAGCATGCACCCAGCAAGGCGACAAGGCGGCGATGGAAGCGATCGCCAATCCAACAAGTAAACGTCGCATGGGTCCCCCCTCCTGAGGTTAATCTGCTTGATTCCTTCCGTCTTCTTGGATGCCCCGCGCCACGAGCCGCATCCACCTCCGAGACCGGAAGATCGTCGTGAAGGTAAAGAGGCGCCCCCCCCC
>CAZSOG010000486.1:0-5037 GCA_964607555.1 uncultured Pirellulaceae bacterium
GAACAAGGGCGTACTCCCTTGTGGGTTGCGGGCCTCCCGCATTAGGTTCGTCCGATTGGATAGTGAATTGACGCGGTCCGTTCTTCCGCTGGTCGAACTCGCACAGGACATTTCAAAGTGGCGGCGGTATAGATGATCCACGTCGAGCACTTAGTCAAATCGTACGCCGATCTCCGGCGGGGCCGTTTTATTGCGTTGAACGGCATCTGTTTCGAGGCCGTGCCGGGGCAAATTTACGGATTATTGGGACCGAATGGGGCGGGAAAGACCACGGCCTTACGTATCCTCAGCACCGTTTTGCAGCCCACCTCGGGAACCGTGACGGTCAACGGTTTCGACGTGGTGACGCAGCCGTCGCTGGTGCGTCATCAGATCGGTTTCGTCTCGAACAACACGGCCGTCTACGATCGCATGACCGCGTGGGAGATGGTGGAGTATTTCGGACGGCTATTCAAGATTGAACAGGATCGTCTCCATGGGCGGATGGAGATGATTTTTCACCGGCTGCAAATGAACGACATCCGCGACGTCCTCGGCTCGAAGATGTCGACCGGGATGAAGCAGAAAGTCTCGATCGCGCGGGCGATCGTGCATGACCCGCCCGTCTTGATCTTTGACGAAGCGACGGTCGGCCTTGACGTGTTGGTTGCCCGGGCGTTGTTGAAAACGGTGGCCGAGTTGCGTGAGCAGGGAAAGTGCATTGTTTTTTCAACGCACATCATGCGTGAAGCGGAACGTTTGTGCGATCGCATCGCAATCATGCACCGCGGCAATATCTTGTCCGAAGGGACTCTGGAAGAGCTGCTGGAAATCCATGGAGAAACGGACTTGGAAGAGCTGTTTTTCGGCCTGATTTCCAAGCATGATCAAGAGCTTGTCGAGGCACACCAAGTGACTTGACGCAGGTGAAGCGCCGCGCCGGGATGGGAAGGGCCGGGAATGAGTGACATGAACTGGTCGAATGTAAAACTCATTATCATGCGTGAAGTGCGCGACCAGCTGCGTGATCGGCGCACGCTGTTCACGATCGCGGTACTGCCGTTGCTGCTGTACCCGCTGTTGGGCATGGCATTTCTGCAAGTTGCCCAGTTCATGCACGCCCAACCGGTGAACATCTGGGTGGTCGGGACGAACAACCTGCCGGCCGAACCGCCGCTGATGATCGATGGCAAGTTCGCGCCCGATTTTTGCCCGCCGCACGAGGCGAAACTGCTCACTCTCCATGTCGATCCGGATTTGCCGCCGAACGTGGACGCCGACCGGTTCGCGGCGTTGGCGGCCGACAAGATCCAAGGGGGAGAGTACGCGGCCGTCGTGTTTTTTCCGCCGAGGTTCGCCACCGCGCTGATGGACAGTATCGCCCAGCAGCGGCAGCCGCCCGGTGAACAACAAGCGACCGATCCAGCAGCCAAGCGCGTGACCAAGAGCTCCGATCCGAGAATCGTCGTCGATGTTTCGCTCGATCGGTCGCGGATCGCGTATGACCGGGTGCAACGCGTGTTGGGGAACTGGCGGCGCGCAATCATTCGCGACTATCTTGTGAAACACAACCTATCGCCCGGCATCGTCAATCCATTCGAAATGCACGAAGTGGACATCTCCGAGGAGCTTGGTCGGCGTGCGGCGATCTGGTCGAAGATCCTGCCGTTCATCGTCTTGATCTGGGCGTTGACCGGCGCGTTCTATCCGGCGGTGGACTTGTGTGCCGGAGAGAAAGAGCGTGGGACGCTCGAGACATTGCTAAGCAGCCCGGCCGAGCGTGCCGAGATCGTCTGGGGAAAACTGGTTACGATCATGATGTTCAGCATGGCCACGGCGGTGCTGAACCTGGCCAGCATGGGAGTGACCGGCGCGGCGATCATTTACCTGCAGCCAAACCAGATCCCAATCGGGCCGCCACCAGTTATGTCGATCGGGTGGCTGCTATTGGTGATGATTCCGGTCTGCGGCCTGTTCAGTGCCCTGGCCCTGGCCATTGCCGCGTTCGCGCGCAGTACCAAGGAAGGCCAGTACTACTTGATGCCGCTGTTGCTTATCAGTTTACCGCTGATGATCCTGCCGATGCTGCCGTCCGCCGAACTGAACTTGGGGACAAGCCTGATTCCCATTACCGGCGTGATGCTCCTGCTGCGCGCGTTGATCGAAGGCCAGTTTACTCAGGCGGCCATCTTCGCCCCGCCCGTCATGTTCGTGACCCTGGGCGGATGCCTCCTGGCCATTCGGTGGGCCATCGACCAGTTCAACAACGAATCCGTTCTGTTCCGCGAAAGTGAGCAATGGAGTATCGGACTGTGGATCAAACAGGTGATTCGCGAACGCGGTGCGACACCGACCTTTGCCCAGGCCATTACCTGCGGTGTGGTCCTGTTGCTTATTCGCTTTTTCGCCGGCGTCGCGGCAAAACCGCCCGAATCCTGGAGTCAGTTCGCGATGCTCCAGTCGCTGACACTGATCGGTTTGGTGGCGTTGCCGGCCGTCCTGATGGCGTTCATGTTCACACGGAATCCACGGCGTACGCTCCTGGTCCGCATGCCGCGCCCGGTGGCCGTTGTGGCGGCCGGGCTGCTGGCGCTGTCGATTCACCCGTTGGCCATGTGGTTGTCCGATGCCATTCAACGGCTGTACCCAATTCAGGATGAAGTACATCAGCAGCTCGTCCAGATCCAGCAGATGATCGCGCAGGCGCCCAGCATCTGGCATATCCTCGCCCTGATGGCGTTACTGCCGGCCATTTGCGAGGAGCTGGCGTTTCGCGGTTTCATTCTCTCCGGGCTGCGGCACATGGGCCATAAGTGGTCCGCCATCGCGTTGAGTAGCGTCTTTTTTGGACTGACCCACGGCATTCTGCAGCAATCGATCAGTGCCACGCTGATCGGGATCGTGATTGGATTCCTGGCCGTGCAGACCGGAAGTCTGCTGCCTGGGATTGCGTTTCACGTCGTCTACAATTCGCTGAGTTTGTTAGTCGGTCTGCGTGTCGTGACGATGTATGCCGATACTCCGTGGTTGCACGGTCTGTTCGTCATGAACGGCGACCACATATACTATCAGCCTCCCTGGATGATCGGCGGTACGCTGGTGGCGCTCGCGGTCTGGTGGTGGTTCCAACGGCTCCCCTACGCACGGACCAAGGAAGAGACGCTGCGCGAAGCATTACGCGTCCAGACCACGCACGCCACGGCAACTCGGTCGTAGGCCGACCGAAAGCTTGTCCCCAAACCGGTGCGTAGCGGCCTGTTCTGACGAAGGCACCGCGTGTGCGTGCCTTCGGGCGGGGCGCGAGCGCGGGTGGAAACGCGGGTATGTCGGCGCGTGCATTGCGGGCGGCGCGGGAGTTACATTTCATGACCACGGAACCACCGCGTCATTTCCAGATTCGTGCCGGCTGGCTCTTTCCGGTGGATCAGACGCCGATCCGCGGTGGCACGATTACCGTGCGTGACGGGCACATCGAATCGATTGGCAAGTGCACGTCGGGTGTCCCGACGCACGAGTTTGCCCACGCTGCCGTGTTGCCCGGCCTGGTCAACCCACACGTTCATCTGGAATTCAGCCGGCTAGCAAGTCCGTTCGGCGCGCCCGGCATCCCGCTGCCGCAGTGGATCGACGCGCTTGTTTCGTGGCGGCGTCAGCGGATTGCCGAAGCGGCGGCCGATCCCAGTGACGATCCATCGGCTGCGGCGATCGAACATGGTCTGCTGGAGTCCGCGCGCGCGGGCGTCACCACCGTCGGTGAAATCAGCACGCATGACGTGGACTCGAGCAAGTACGCGGCGCTCGGTCTCGCGGGCGTCGTGTTTCGTGAACTGCTCGGTTTTCGCGCCGCGCGGCTTCCAGAACAACAGCGGATTGCACGACGTTACGAACCGGCTCCGGAAGGCTCGGCTAGTCATATTCGTTGGGGACTCAGTCCACATGCCCCCTACACGGTGCGTTGGGAGTTACTCCAATGGATCGTACAGCGGGCATGCGAACGCGACTTGCCCTTGGCAATGCATGTTGCCGAGAGTCGTGAGGAACTGGAGCTGCTTGCGGCCGGGACCGGGCCCTTGCGCGGGACGCTGCAACGGCTTGAGGCGTGGGATGATCACGCCTCGGCCCGCCGTTCGCGCCCCTTGGATTATCTGCGTTTGCTCAGCCGGGCCCGGCGTAGCCTCGTCATCCACGGCAACTACCTGGGCCCAGACGATTGGGACCATCTGGCGCGGCACGCCGATCGGATGACCGTCGTCTATTGCCCGCGGACGCACGCCTATTTTCAACATGAACCGTATCCATTGGCACGGATGTTGGAACGTGGCGTGCGCGTGGCGATCGGTACCGATTCGCGCGCGTCGAACCCCGATCTGAGTTTGCTGAGCGAACTACGATGCGCCGCGCGCCGTCATCCGGCGGTCGATCCAGCGAAAATCCTGCACGCCGGGACGCTCGGCGCGGCCGCGGCGCTGGGGTGTGCCTCCTCGGTCGGTAGCCTGACAGTCGGGAAGCGGGCCGACCTGGTCGTCGTCCCGATCGACGAGAATTCGACCGGCGATCCATGGACCGCGCTGCTTGCGACCGACCACCCGGCGCAGCTGACGCTCCGTGGTGGGATGTGGTAAGCAATGCTACTTATTATCGCTGGGTATGCAGGAAACCGCAGCCCATAACTAGTCCCATGGGGACGGCTGAATTTCGATTGCGTGGACCGAGGTTCTCGATCATCCGTTTTCGATCATCCGTCGTCCCTACGGGACTTGATGGGTGTGCGGGTGTCTCTCCGAACCGAGCGATAAACCGCGGGGCTATTCTCGGTTGTCCCTCCGGGACAGGCAGAACCTGCCACCCGGTCATACTTCAAGTGTGCACCGCGCGCATGTGGCAGCCTAAGAATCTAGCGAGGCGCTGCCTCCAACCAACTGGCGGATCCCCAGGCCGTGACGGTTCGGAGCGCCGCGCTAGGTGTAGCGCCCAAAAAAGCGATTCGCGGCGCCGCCCGATAACCAGGTGGGCGGCACAGGTAGGTCGGTTTTCCAAACCGACCGCGCGCAACCCCAA
>CAZSOG010000487.1:0-5035 GCA_964607555.1 uncultured Pirellulaceae bacterium
TCTGACTCGACTTACGGCCCCTCGCGACGAACTTCATGAATAATCCGGGCTAATGACGGGCCGCGAACCGCTGCGAAAGGCACGCGATTATCCTTGGGAGACGTGGGCAATCTTCCTCCATCCAGCGCAGCGCGATCTGGTGGAGCGAAACGACAACGGCTCGGCACGTGTGGCAAGCTCGGCAGGAACCGGGAAGACGGTTGTGGCTTTCCGCCGAGCGGCCTTCCTGGCCAGACAGCACGCGAACGCCCAGATTGCGGTCATGACTTTCAGCGGTACTTTGGCTTGGTTACTGGAAAACAAAACTGCGATTACTGCTGGGCAGTCAACCTCGACTGTGGCTTTCAGACATCTGAACCACCGCCGTCGGGGGCCGCATCATCGGATGCGGCACCCGGCGCCACGGTTGGGATGACGTAGCGGGTTTCATCGCATCCGAAAACGGAGCATTTTCCGACATACTGCCAGCAGTCAAGATGGTGGGGCGTGCGGCAGCGGCGGCAGATGACCATGTCGTGATCGATCGGTTCCCCACAGACCTTGCAGATCGGATCCTCGACCGGTTGGGCCTCGCCCTCAGCGACGAAGTTGATCCCGACGGCGCGCGTAAGCATCGCCTGGTCATAGAGTTCCAATGCGCGTTCGCAGAACTCTTCCAAGTGGTCCGAACGCTGTTGACCGACCTGCTTCTCCACCTGCAAGTTGCCGTTGGCGAGCAGAACGGAGAGGTGTCCGGAGTGGCGCGTGGCGTCCGCCAGTCGCACGATTTGCCAGCGCACACCGTCACTCAGCCAGGTCCTGGCCTGATCAGGGTTGTTCGTGTGGATCTCGAATTCAATATCGAACGCGGGATCGCCGGTCTCGATCGACAGGCCGGTCCGACCGGTTGTGGGTGTGTGTTCAAGACGCTGCCGGGTACGCACTTCGATTTGCAGATGGCGGTCGGGCCAATCGATTTCGGCGCGCGCCGTCTTGCCGATCCCGCGCCGCCGGGTTGAGCTGATGGTCACCCGAGTTTGTCCGTACCGGAAGCGGACGTTGGGCGCGATATAGATACCACCACTTCGAAACGTGCCATTGTACTTGTCGGCCAGGCGGCGCAGCGCGCGACCCGCGCCCGGTTGGCCCGTACGGAGGCTCTCGCCGATGGGGGTCATCGTCGCAAGGATGAAAATCACGATAATCAAGATAGCTAAACACTGCATGATGCACTCAGCGCGGGCGGCGCACGGGCGCGCAACAAGGACCCCGGGAGGTCACGCCTATTCATCTCCGATGTAAAAAACGTCGTCGTCATCCTGCCGCGTCGTGCGGGGGGCGCGCCGTGGCGGGAGCGGCGGTACCGGCGTGTCCTCGCCAATGAACAGCACGCTATCATCACCGGCGGCGCCCTGTAACTCGATCCCGCCACTGTCGGTGTGCCGGTAGCGCACGACATTCCCGCGCGCCTGATCCGGCGCGCCACGCAACGGTCTTCGGTCGACCGGTAGCTCCCACTGCGTTTGCTCTTCGATCCAGTTTTTCGCGTGGTAGTTGGTCGTGGTTTCCAGGTTGTAGTAGCGCAGGCAGGCGACGTCCCAGAGTCGCTCGCAGACGACATCGAGTGCCACGGGCGGATCCCAGGAAATGCCAACATCTTGCAAACGGATGAACCCGCTGAAGGAAATGTTCGGATGGAAAATAGCGGTCAACCAGCGTACATCGGGTGCAACGTCCGGGTAGGCGTATGGTAAACGCAGCTCGATGCGATGCTGGTCGATCAGTTTCACATCGGCACGCGACGTGGGATCGCGCGCGAGTCCTTTCCCTTGAAATGTCAGCGTATACCGATCTGGCGGATCATCGCCGCGCGTCTGCAGCTGGAGGATCGCGCTGTGATCGGCCAGCTCGCTGAGTAGCTCGAAATCCTCGCGCAGCCGTTGCTTACGCTCTTGAGATGACATGCGACATGCCTCCATTGACAAACGAGTTATTCTTCTTCCGTCTCGGTTTCCTCTGACTCGGTTTCGGTGGCGGTCCAGTAGAAGACGGCGGCCATGGCAAGGCCCAACAGAACCACCAAGGTGCTGCCCCAATACCAACGCCAGCTCCAGAGACGCGCTCGCAAAGTGGTCGGTGCGGACTCCTCTTTGTTCTTGTCGCGCACCGTCTTCTGCAATGCCTTGATATCGTCCTGTTGGGCGGTGTTCTTTTCTTTGAGCTGGTTCATGGCCAGCTGGAGTCGATCGAGTTTCTTTTCCAGCGCGGCCTGCTGGCGTTTGGCGGTTTCGTTGGCATGCTGCAACGTGCGGATATGGGCGAGCAAGCCAAGATTCGCGGCCTGCAGCGCTTCATTATCGAGTCGTTGCTTGTTCATGGCGGCTACGACTCCCTCCGGCGCCACATCCAGTTTACCAATGATCTGGTCGAGCATCTGCTGCTGGTCGGCCAACTCCTGGCGTGCGGTGGCCGTCGGCTCGGTCGGGCGCGCCGATGGCCGCAGTACATTCCACGTGAGCAAGGCGACCAGGCAGAACTGGATCAGGAGCATGCCGATGACCGCCGCGCTAATCCATGGTGCACGCGCCTCGGGCATTTGGATGACGGGGGCCGGATAACCTGCCATTGGGGGACGCGAACGAGGGTCGGTGGACATGGGAATCCCACTTTCAAGTTGCATGACGATACGGTCGAGTTCGAATTTACGGAAACGCGAGCCGATCACGTGAAACCCGCTCGTGCGCCGTGGGCCGTCACCGCGCGGGGTCGGCCATTGAAAAAACGCACGGTCACCACGACACGGATCAATGACCAGCGCGACATCCAACGTCTTGTTGAAGAAATGGTCGCAAATGAACGTGTCCATGCCGGACAGAAAGACGCCCCAATCCGGATGCGTGTGATACCATCCAACCATCCCGAGATCGTCGGGAAATTCGTCACGCTGCCGCGTGATCTCGCGCCAAGTCTCGTGCGTGAATTTGAAGCTGCCCCGCGTGTTCTCATAGTGTTCGGCGCGGAGACTGTCGGTGACCACGACGAACGGACGCCCCTGATCATCTTCAAACTGCCCCCCGAGCAGCACGCCACCTAACTCGACATTCGCGTCCGATTCCGCATGTAACTCCATCTCGCGCAAGACGTCCACGTCGACATAGATTGGCAGGTCTTCGTCCAGCGGGGCCCCGTAGGGCACCACGGCGAAGTGCAGGTTCTGGTCCGGACGCGCTGCACGCTTTGGTCCGGCCGTCTCGAGGTCACCGAATTGGATGTCGTTACTCATGCGCTCATTCCGCGTCGCGCGGCGCGGCACTCTTGCCTGATCATGTATTTGACGACGGAACGTCCCCCGCCAGCAAAACAACCTGCTGCCCCGTGGCATCATGCACGCGGACGATGTCATAGTCGGGGATGCCGACCGCGCGCAGCGACTCATTTGCCAGGGGACTGTCCTGTTCAATCCAGTGTGTGATAATCGGTCGCGCTGGTTGGCCGCACTCGGCACACTCGGCCTCCCGCGCGTCGGTCTTCTGGATGACGCGCATGACCGGCCGGCTGCTATCGCAGTGCTCGCAATCGATCGAGACGACCAGGTCTCGATCAAGTTCGAGCCGCAGGGGCGGCGCCGTGGCCGGCGTCGCGCTGCGCACGGCCGCGAACAGGTCCGCGACCGTGTGCTCGGCGGCACGCAACGGCAGCTCCAATGGGCTCGGATAGGACTCGTGACTCAAACAGTCCTCCCGGCGTTGAAATGATGTCTGGTAAAACGTATTCGCGATCCCGTTGTAAACCAACGCTTTACCGGCCAGCACGGGCAAGCCATGGATCAACTTCAAAGCTTCTTGAGTTTGCAGACCGCCAATCATGGATGAGATCGTCGGCGCGGTTGGAACTTTGCCCGCTTGCAAGTCCTCCTGACGCAGCAGCGGACAACTGTAGCGGCGATTGATCAGGCGGTAATCGTTATCGGTCATTCCGCATTCATAGCACGCGCTATCCGGCGGAACGAACACCTTCACGACCCCGTTGATTTCCTGGATCCCGCCGTCGATCCAGGGCGTGCCGACCTTCCAACAGGATCGATTCACCCAGAGGCGGGCCTCCCGATTGTCAAGGCATCCGATGACGACGTCCATGTCGCGAAACAGGCCCAAGCCCACATCGGTCATTACATTCACAGCCCGTGGGATTACCCGGATATCCGGGTTCAAGTCGCGCATCGATTCGGCCGCGACCGCGGCTTTCAGCTCGCCACAATCACGCTGGCGAAAGAGAACCGACCGGGTGAGATTCGATTGCTCGATGTGATCAAAGTCGATCAAGTAAACCGTGCCGATCCCCAGCAGCGTCAGGTTCTTGAGCACTTCGTTGCCCAACGCGCCGGCGCCGACCACCAACACCGTGGCCTGTCGCAGCTTGTCCTGGTCCCACCAGGCGATCAAACGAAAGCGGGAATACCGATCGTCGTCATCAATAATCAAGTCTGGTTTTGCCATGGCTCATTTTCCAGGTTGTGGTTACTTTCGCCTTGTCACAGTCTACCCCGGCAGGCAAACGAATCCACAGCCGATAACTCGGTTGTCCCGCCAGCGGAAAAATCCGAATTCGTGTGCGACCGGATCCACAACCATCGCAATCTGCCATGGCTGGGAGAAGAAATGTCGATGGACAAAAAGATCATGTGCCGACAAGAACACACCCATTTGTGGATGCGTGTGATGCCAGCCAATAACCCGACTGGCATCGCGGCGGTCCACCTGGCGGGTCAGGTCGGCCCACGTATCATGTGTGAATCGCAACGACGCCGCATGGGATTCCGTGTCGACCGCGCGCAGAAACTCATGTATTTCAATGCGCTCGTCCGGCGCCGCGCGATAGGCCCCGAGTAGAAAACCACCGAGCTCACGGTGCGTGTCCAATTCCGAATACTCCAGAATCTGCTTCAGAATACCGGCCGCGACCCAAACGGGCGCCGTGTCCCCGGCGATCGTTCCAACCACCCGGCCTTGATCGTGCACGCGTTTTCGAGCAGATTCAGCCAATCGCCTAACCTCTG
>CAZSOG010000488.1:0-5034 GCA_964607555.1 uncultured Pirellulaceae bacterium
TTCCAATTTCTTATTTCTTATTTCTTATTTCTTATTTCTTATTTTCTCGCTTCGGGCAAACCGTGAACACCATTCACACTTCACCAATTGTGACTTCACGCTAGGCCAAGACATCGGCGAAGGCTTTCTGGAGTTGTGTCAGCCCCTCTTCACCTTGCCGCCCATCGACGACGACGTTCACGCGCACCTCGCTGGTGCTGATCATGTCGACGTTGATACCCGCTTCGGCGAGCGCCCGGAACATCCGGATCCCGACACTTGTATGGCTGTGCAAACCGATTCCCGAGACCGACAACTTGGCGACGTGCGGGCAATGGGTGACCGAGCGGCAGCCGTACACGATGGCCAGTTTGCCGGTGACGGCCAATGTCTTATTGAGTTGCGAGGCAGGCACCGTGAAACTCAAGGTGGCTTGCTGATCGCCGCCCTTGTAGGTCTGGACAATCATATCCACGAAAATGCCGTGTGCCGCCACTTGTTCAAATACATGGGCCGCGACGCCAGGTTTGTCCGGAATCCCCAGCATGGTGACGCGCGACTGTGAATCGTCGAGTGTGATATCGTTCAGCAGCAGCTCTTCCATGTTCTCACTCTTCAGACGCTGGATCAGTTTTTCCAGATGTTCGCCGTTCGCCGTGACGGCGGGTGCCGCTGCGTCTTCGTTGATTTCCATGGGAGCAATGGATTCAGGCTCCTTTTCCAATTCGAAACATCCATGCACGGCGCGCAATGCGTTCTGCGCATCATCACGATGCACGAGGCAAGAGATCTTGATTTCGCTGGTTGTGATCATCTGGATGTTGATCTGTTGTTCGGCGAGTGCCGCGAACATGCGATCGGCGACGCCCGTCTGTTTGGCCATGCCGCACCCAACCACGGAGACTTTGGCAACATCACCATCATGCGTGACCGACTCCGCGCCGATCACGTCGACCGCTTCATTCACGGCCGCCAAGGCGATCTCGAGTTCCGACTGAGGGACAGTAAATGAGACGTCCGCCTTGCCCTCCTTGCCGACGTTCTGCACGATCATGTCGACGGTGATTCTCTGGTCCGCCAGGCGTCGAAAAATCTCGAGGCTCATGCCGGGAACATCGGGTACGCCGATGACGGTGATCCGTGCCTCCGTGCGGGTCAACGCCGCACCACAGACAGGCCGATCGGGAGACTCGCATTCGCCGACAATCAACGTTCCCGACACGTCACTCAAGCTGCTGCGCACGTGGATGGGAGCGGAGAACTTCTTGGCGAATTCGATCGACCGGTTATGCATCACGCCGGCCCCAAGGCTCGCCAGCTCGAGCATCTCGTCATAGCTGATTCGTTGCAGCCGGCGTGCTTCGGGCAGCAACCGCGGGTCGGTCGTGTAGACGCCATCGACGTCCGTGTAGATTTCGCATTGGTTCGCGTTCAAAACGGCCGCCAGAGCCACCGCCGTCGTGTCGCTACCGCCACGACCAAGCGTCGTGATGTCATGGCGCTCGTCCATGCCTTGAAAGCCGGCGGCGATCACGATATGCCCGTCACCGAGTAACTGCTTCATGCGTTCGGTGGAAATCGAGCGAATCCGTGCCTTGGTGTGGCTGCTATCGGTCATGATTCCAATCTGGCCGCCGGTCAGGCTGACCGCTTTGTAACCGAGCGCGTTGACCGCCATGGCCATCAGCGCCACGCTGACTTGTTCGCCCGTCGCCAGCAGCATGTCCATTTCGCGGGCCGGCGGATGTTCGTTGATCTGGTGCGCCAAATCGACCAGCATGTCGGTATTCTTGCCCATCGCGCTGACCACCACCACGACTTCATTGCCAGCCTGTTGCGCGCGAATTGCCTTCCGGGCGGCCGCCAGAATCATCTGACTGTTCGCAACACTGGTACCGCCAAACTTCTGCACTATGAGCGCCATCGGTCTCTTGCCTCTTACCTTACGAATGAACTCATCATCTGCCAGCCTTCGTCGAACGCCAGTTCGGACGCCTCGGCCGAGCGTTCATCATACGTGGTTGCCGAATCTCGTTGAATCCCGGCTCCGGCCATCGCCAACGGCACGAAACCGTGACTATGGGTCTTGGTCCGCAGCGGCGTTGGGTGGTCGGGAGATACCAGGATCCGGAAATCGCCCTGGTCGCGTAGCGCATCCCAAAGAGGACGCACGATATGTTCATCAATCTGCTCGAGGGCCGCCACCTTGCCATGCACATCGCCCTCGTGCGACGCTTCATCCGTGGCTTCAACATGGACACATATCAGGTCGGTCCCGTTCAAGGCCTCGACCGCACGGCGTCCTTTCGCGCCGTAGTCCGTGTCTTTGTACGCCGTGGCGCCCGGGACGTCGATGCGTGGCCATCCAATCAGCGTGGCGATACCACGCAACAGGTCGACGGCCGTGATCATCGTGCCACGCACCCCATGCAACTGCTCGAATGGCTCCAGTTGGGGCTTCTGGCCGAGTCCCCACAACCACACGTTGGTGACCGGCAACTTGCCCTCTTGCTGGCGTTTCACGTTGATCGGGTGGCCCGTGAACCACTCGACGCTTTGTCGCATGACGTCGTTGAGCAGATTGCTTCCAGGCCCGCGGGGAAAATCATTGATGACCGTCTGGTCAGTCAAATCGTGCGGCGGGGTCGTACGCGTCTCGCGGCTGAAGGGTGCCGGCGTCCGGTCGCCGCGGAACATGAGCAGATTGCGATAACTGACGCCGGAGTGGAATTGCCACGGGCCGTCTCCCAGTTCGCGCTGCGCCCCATGGAGCAATTCGGTTGCCTCCGCCGTGGAGATATGCCCGGCGGTAAAGTCGCGCATGACCTGGTCGAGGATCGTGACCAGGTTGCAGCGGATCGCCCAATCGTGCGGGCCGAGTTCAATACCCTGCGCCGCGGCTTCTAGCGGAGCGCGGCCCGTGAAGCAGGTCGTGGGGTCGTAGCCCAACAAGCTCATGGTGGCGACCGCCGATCCGGCGGGCATGTGGTCGGGCACATTACGCGCCCGCGCGACACACCCGGCCGCCGCGATCTCGTCCATCGTCGGTACCGTGGCCGCCTGTAGCGGTGTCCTGCCAACCAAGTCGTCTTGCGGCTCATCCGCGCATCCGTCCGGGATAATGATCGCGTATTTCATCGGTTCTCCTTCATACTAGCCGCCGGCGGTCGGCTCCGGCCGTGTCTGGTCGCCAAGCGCGGCCCGAACGCTGCTCAGTCCAGCACGCGCATCCGAACGCTGTGTTGGCGCGTGCAGTCCATTTCGTCGATCTCTTCGACGGCCGCTGCCGTGGCCCCCTCCGTCGTCATGTGCGTCATGATGACCAACGGGACCAGCGACCCGTCACCCCGTTCGTCCGGCTCATGTTGGATCACCGAAGCGATGGATACCTCATGACGCCCCAACGCGCCGGTAATCCGTGACATCACCCCCGGATCATCGCGCACGGTGAATCGCAAGTAGAATCGTCCGCGCAGATGCTCATGCGCACGTATGCCAAAGCGTGGCTCCTGGCCCGACCAGAGTTTGAGTGTGTGAAACGTCAGCTGCGTGCGGCCGACCGCCGTGTCAATCATGTCCGCGACGACCGCCGATGCGGTTGGCATCCGGCCGGCCCCCAGGCCGTGAAAAAAGACGCGTCCCACGGCGTCCCCAACCACACTGATCGCGTTGTTCGCGCCACGCACCTCGGCCATCGGCTGTCCGATCTTGATAAACGTCGGCGCGACGCTCAGCTCCAACACGCCGTCGGTCAACTGGGCCAGCGCCAGCAACTTGATGCGATAACCAAGTTCCTTGGCGAACCGGAGGTCCGACACGTCCAGTTGATCGATTCCAACGCGTGGAATCTCGCTCCAATGCACGCGTGCTCCAAAGGCCAGGTGGGCAAGAATCCCGAGTTTCTGCGCCGCGTCGGTCCCGTCGACATCCATCGCCGGATCCGCCTCCGCATAGCCACGCTCCTGCGCCGCGCCGACCGCCTGGGCGTACTCCATGCCCCGTTCTTCCATCTCCGTCACGATGAAATTGCTCGTTCCATTGAGAATGCCGCGGATTGACAGGATTTGATTGGCGGTAAAGCACTGGCTGATGTTCGTAATAATCGGAATCCCGCCCGCCACCGACGCTTCAAATGCAATGGACCGCCCCAGCTGGCGCGCCGCGTCGAACAACTCACCACCATACTCGGCCAATAACGCCTTGTTCGCCGTGACCACGTCCTTGCCGCTCTCCAACAGCTTCAGCATGATCGAGCGTGCCGGCTCCAGGCCTCCGATAAGCTGGGCAACTACCTTAATTTCCGGGTGATCGGTGATGCGGGACAGGTCCGTCGACAGAATTCCCGCCGGCAAATCGGCATCGCGCGGTTTATCGAGATCTCGTACAACGACCTCTTCCAGCCACAGTGTTCGTCCTGCGTGGCGCGCCGTTCGGTCGCCGTGGTCGAGTAGTAACCGGGCAACACCCGTCCCCACCGTGCCCATACCCACAATCGCAACTTTGGTCTTCGTCATTTTCTGCAACCGTGTCCTGCGTAAACCGCATGTCATGCCGGAACACCGACCGCGCCGTTTCTTCACGTTGTTTCGGCCGGGCCGAGCGGGCCCGTTGTCGGCCCATCCAGCCGACAAGGTAGAATGCGATCCAGTTCGATGCAACGGGGCCAATACGGAAACGAGCCGGTTCGCGTGGACGGAATCGGGTCGCGGTCTTGCCGCACAATAGCTCGCTCATGGGCCGAACTTCGTTGCACTTGAGTCGAGTTTTCGCATCGCGCTTCGCGTAGGTTGTGGACGGGGTGCCGACGGACAAGGATGTCCATCGTACCTGGCACCCCGAACACGGTCGGACCCACGGCCGCCCTGTGCGTGGGGCTCCCTTTTGACGCTGTGCGCGGGTCTCCAGACCCCGCACGGGAACGACCGCAGGTCTCCAAACATTGTCCCTAACTTTTCCATCAAACCGCCCCGTCCCGAACCAGCGCTGTGCGCGGGTCTCCTGACCCCGCACGGGAACGACCGCAGGTCTCCAAACATTGTCCCTAACTTTTCCATC
>CAZSOG010000489.1:0-5033 GCA_964607555.1 uncultured Pirellulaceae bacterium
CGCCCTGCATCCGCAAACGAAAAGTCGCCCCCAGCGCGTCATCGACCATCTCCAGGTTCGTGCGTCCCTGAAACTCCCCCGTACCCGAGATCGATGTGCCGAGGATACAGTCCGATATTTCGGTCTGCTTGTTGATGGGGGCCCGCACGCCGGCGGCGGCCAGTCGCTCGGAAATCGTCGCATACAAGTTGGGATTCTGATACTGGCGACGAATCGCGGCGACCAGCGTGTCAGCTTGGCCCGCATGTTCGAGCCACCCAACGGCCCGCCCGATCTGCTGACGCAACGTTCCATCGGGTTGCTTCGCGTACGCCGCCAGCCACTGGCTCAATTGGTCGAGACGCGTTGCGTAGGTGGCCTGCATTTCCTTGTCCGCGGCCAACGCCAATTGCTGCACATACGATACCAGTGCATCCCGCAACTCCGTGAATGCGGGTAAATCCAACCCCGGTTCATTGTGATAGTAGATCATGGCAATCGCGCTCAGACGCTGGAGGTCCGGCCCGTTCGCTTGATCCAGCAAAGCCAACATCTCATCCCAGTGCAAGTACGTCTTCCAGCGACTTGCATTGTCCGCCGGGCCTTGATTCAGCAGCGTGTCGAGCCGTTCGATCGCCTGCATGACACGCGTTTTCGCGTTCACGACGTGATCTGCCGGCAACGGCCGGAAGTGCTCTTTGGCTTGTCGAGCCAGTTGAACCAAGTCAACACGTGCGACAGGATTCGGCGCGGCGCCGAGCAAAGGCTCACAGCAGAGCCCCATTCCGACCAGCAAAGCCATCGCGAACTCTTGTTTTCTCGTCGCCCAATGCATCACGCTTCCTCCATTGCAGCTCGAGTGGCGCCGGTGCGCTCCGCGCCTTCCAACGCACTCGTGTCACTGTGTCGTACCTTGCCGAATCGCCAAACGCCAGCTACCAGTCACCGCGAAACACGTGCCACGCATGACTGTACATGTGATCAGATAACGGCCATCAACCTCTTATTGCTAACCGAATTAGCCGCTCCCTTTCACCAGAGGAACATCTTCTACTTTTCCAGTAATTTATGCAAGACGCGCGACACGATTGTTTGATTTAATTCATATATTTTATCGAAGTTGCCCATATTGACAAAAGCCGCCTCCTTCCGCAACCTTGATGCTGAAGAATCGCGAACAGAGGAGAGCAGAAATGACAATCTATGGACTCGTAGTGATCGCTGGAGTCCTCGGTGGGCAACCGGCGGCCACGCCCACCGCCTCGACTAAACTCAGTTGGTTTTCGGATTACGGCCGCGCGATGGCCGCCGCCCAGCGCGATCGTCAGATGTTGCTGGTCGAGTTCTACAACGACGGCACGGATATTGCCGAGGATCGCCTGGTGGAGCAGCTCCGCACCGACGCGCGGTTACGCGTGCTGGCGCGCCGGTACGTGCGTGTGCGTGTGGCCCGATCGCAAGAGGCGTCGGTCGACGGCAAGCAAGTCAGGCTGATCAATCACGCCGCGTTTGCCGAACTCCAAGGCCAGGCGGGACTCGCGATCATCGATTTCAAGGGCCGGGAGAGTGCGCAATACGGCTATGTCGTGAGTATCTATCCATTCAACTTGCCCGGGGCGATGGCCGTCGAGAAGCTTGCGGTCCTGCTAGACCTTCCCGCCGGCACCCTGACGCAACGGACTTTGATCTTCGCCGTCCGGACCAATCCGGAACATCCGGCCAGCACGAACGGCCGGATCTACGAGCCGCTGGTCGACGAGGCTCAAAATCAGGCTGCGTACCAAGCCCAGATCCAACTCCAAGGCCACCATCATTGGGAGTCGCGTTTTCATCGGATCAACGGCGAGCTGCCGGACGGTCTGTTGTCCCAGGAAGTGTGCGCGGAGAGCTGGCCGGGGCAGGGATTGATCGCGGCGGCGCTGGAATGCGTTCATAGTTGGCGGCAATCCCCGGGGCATTGGAGTGCTGTCAAAAGCCCGCACCGATTCTTCGGCTACGACATGAAACGCGGCCGAAACGGGATCTGGTACGCCACGGGTATCTTTTCGGTGCGCCACTGAATTGGCCGACAAGGAACCCGGGTTGTCGGCACAATCGTCACGACCGTTTGGGTCAGCCCCCTCATGTGACTTTTTGGCAACGTTGTGAGTGGAAAAAAAGCCACATGTTGCCAAAACGCATGCTACGTTATTTGGGACACTCCCGCATGCAGCACGCGTAGGATGAGGCGGTGGTAGACGATGAACGGTATCGATGGACGCTCACACGTAGGAAACTGGGTTCTGTTCGGGTGCATCGTGGTCCTCACGGGCTGCCAGCAACCGTTGCAATTGCCGGCCATCGACCCGACGGGCCAACGGATTTTCCTGCCCGCTCCGGCGGGAACGACACTGGCGAACCCTTCGGATTCCCAGTGCCGGGGACTCGGTCTCATACCGAAACCTGCTTGGCAAGAAGCCACGACGCCACCTCCCTGTCCCGAACCGCCGCCGGCAGCGCCACCAGGCGCCCGGACGCCGTTGACACCCAAACCTCCGGCGCGTCCGAGTGCCGTGCCTCGCGGCGTGCCCGGCAAGTTATCCGTGACACCAACGCGGATGATCGCGCCGGTCGGCAGTGAAGTCGTGTTGTTGGCCGGCCTTTGCGGTGACGATGGCTATCTGATCACGCAACAGTCGATCGAGTGGAATTTGTCCCAAGACAGCGTGGGGCAGCTGGTCGACTACAACGACCGTGGCAAGATCTGGACACTCGCGAAGAAGCTCAGTGCCGACTATGCAATCACGCGTACGTCGTGCCGGCCGGAGACAGTCACACGCGGAACGCCCAGCGTGACCGACGATATTGTTCTGCAGAAGGGCCAAACGTGGGTCAGTTTGACATCGGCCAGCGAAGGGACCAGCTATGTCACGGTCGTCGCGGCGCGTGGCGAGAACTGGCCGCAGCGTCGGCAAACCGCAACGATCTATTGGGTCAACGCGCAGTGGTCGATGCCGAACCCGACCAGTGCGCGTTCGGGCCAACCCTATGTTCTGACGACGACGGTCACGCGCATGGGAACGGCCGCGCCGGTCACGAATTGGATCGTCCGCTACGAAGTGACCGGCGGCGTCCCCGCGACACTCGGCCCCAACGCGGCGACGGCGGTCGAAGTTCGCACCGATACCGATGGCCGCGCGTCGGTCCAATTGAACCCGGCCGGCACGGATCCAGGCACGACCCAGGTACGCATCCAGATCATTCGGCCGGCTGATCTGAATGGCGAGACTCCGCGCACCAAGTTGGGCGAAGGTTACACGTCCGTGACCTGGAGCGCGCCGGGACTGGTACTGCATGCCACCGGCCCACAAGCAGGCGCCGTTGACACGACACTCGTCTATCGAGTGGAAGTCTACAATCCGGGCGACGTGACGACGCACGCCGTGGTGCTACGCGATACGCTGCCGCCCGGTTGGCGGCTGATCAGTAGTAATCCACCGGCGCAGATATTTGGCGATCGAGCCGAATGGCGGCTCGGTGACCTGGCGCCGAAAACGACGCAAGTCGTCGAGGTCAGCGTGCGGCCGGGGACCGGCGGCAACGTGCGGTACCGTTTCGAGGCGACGAGCCAGGAACACTTGACCGCCGCGGCGTTCGTCGACACGCAGGTCACGCAACCGTCTCTGAAACTCAACGTGGCCGGTCCGGAAACCGCCGCGGTCGGCGCGAAAATTCAGTTTCGCGTGCAGGTCACCAACGCGGGACACCAGGCGCTGGACAACGTTGTTATTACGGACCGATTCGATGCCGGACTCAAACATGCCGAAGGCCAGGCGAGCCCGATTCAACGGGAGATCGGGCGGTTGGAACCGGGCGAAACCCGCCAGATCGCCGTGACCTTCCTGGTGCGCCGCGCCGGCCAGATCTGCCATACGCTCGAAGTCTCCGCGCCGGGCGGTCAGTTCGCCCAGCAGCAAGCATGTCTTCAGGCGACCCAACCACGCCCCAGTCCGCAACCGCGTTTGAGTGTCAACAAGACCGGTCCGGCCGAGGTCCGCGTCGGCCAGTCGGCAACCTTCACGATCCGGGTCACCAATACCGGTAACGTACCGTTGACTCAAGTGCGTATCGCCGACTCCTACGCCGCTGTGTTGACGCCGGAAAAATCGACACCCGGACTCGATCCGGAGGCCGCCGCCCAACAGCAAATCGCCTGGATCGTCGCCACCCTGCCACCCGGCGCGGTCGAAGTGCGGCAAGTCCAATGTGTCGCCGGACGGGAATCGCCGCTGGTCAACAATCCGGTGGTCGTTACCGCCGCGGAAAACATCCGCGAAACGGCCGATGCCCAAATCCGCGTCCTCCCCGCCGCGCCGGCCACCGGCCCGCCCACCCCCGGGTCAAGTGTCGTGCCGCCCAACATCCCCAAGCGGCCGGCAGTCACAACCGGCAACCTGAAAGTCGACATATCCGAGTTCGGTGACCCGGTCAGCATCGGCGAGATTACCACCTACCTGATTACGGTCAAGAACGACCGCGCCGTGTCGGACCGCAATGTCCAAATCATCCTGCAGTTTCCCCAAGGACTGAAATTCAATAAACTGAGTGGCCCCGTCAACGTGCTGCGAACCAGTGCCGATGGCCGGACTGTCGAGGTGACGCCGATTCGCGAAATGCGCGCCCAAGAATCCCTCCGGCCATTCCAGGTCGAAGCGATTGGCACGCAGGCAGGTGACCAGAAACTGACCGTCAAGGTGGTCAGCGAGCGAGCGCCCGACGGCGTGGTCGCCACGGAAACAACGACCGTCAGCCAAGGCTGACAGGGAGCAGTGAGGCGAAGAATAAAAAATAAAAAAATAAAAAATTAGAAATTAGGTAGCCGTTCACGACACCTGCTATCAAGGAACACTAATCTTCACTGATCAACACTAATGATCCCCTTTGAAGTCCGCGACACTCAACAAGAATCTGGCAGGAAGAATCTGGGAGGTCGTAGAAAAGTCGAAGCCATTTCAAGATGAGGTATTCCAATATTAGCGAGGATTAGCGCCGATTAGTGTTCATTTTCTTCTGTT
>CAZSOG010000490.1:0-5030 GCA_964607555.1 uncultured Pirellulaceae bacterium
CCCCACCCGACATCGCTGCCCAGATAGAGTGCACTCCCACCCAGGTGCGTCATGCCCGCCTCAAAGCTGACCCGTGTGCGCAAAGATGGTTTTTCAAAGAGGAGCGCCAGCACATGCCCGGCCAGTCGCGGCGTGCGCACTCCCTTGGCAAGTGCGTTCTTCAATTCGCGCGTCAATTGAAAAACATGCAGAATTTCTTCCGTCGACAGATCAAACAGTGAAAGAACGTGTCGCATAGTTGTTCATGCCTTTAACGTGTTTGAAATTGAGTATGAGGACAAGCTCTCAAAACCTGTCACAAAACTGCCTCGGCAGGGCTCAGCCGCTGCTTCGACGGACTTGGAAGTCCGTCGTACGTGTTTAAAACTGAGTTTGAGGACTCGTTCTTAGACACGCTCGGACCGCGCGGTTCAAATACATGCTTGCCGTAACGACTCCGCCAAGATATCGCACCCGCGTTCGAGCTGTTCCGTTTCCAGGGTCAGGGCCGGCAACAATCGAATCACGGTCTGTTGGGTGCAGTTGATCAGCAGATTCCGTTTCAAACACGCTTCGACAATCGGGGCCCCGTCAATACTCAGCTCCATCCCGATCATCAGACCCGCGACGCGAACTTCACGGACGATCGAGAATTCGGCCTGCATGGCTTCCAGACGCTGTTGAAACAGCCGGCTCAATTCCTGCCCACGCGGCAACAGGTTCTCCTGTTCGATCATCTCGATGGTCGCGATTCCGGCGGCGGCGGCGACCGGATTCCCACCGAACGTCGCGGCGTGCATGCCGGGCCGCAAGCTGGGCGCGATATCGGCGGTTGTCAGCATGGCGGCCCCGACGACGCCCCCACACACGGCCTTCGCCAACGTCATGATGTCCGGCGTGACGTCATCCATCTGATAGGCGAACCAGTGTCCCGTGCGACCGCAGCCGGTCTGCACTTCGTCGAATACCAGCAACAGGTCGTTTTGGTCTGCCAGATGGCGCAGGCCGCGCAGGAAGCCACGTGGCGGAATGCGAATCCCGCCTTCGCCCTGCACCGGTTCGATCATGATCGCCGCCGTCTCCTCGTCGATCAGCTCGGCAACTGCATCGAGGTCCCCAAAGGGCGCGTAGACGAACCCGGCCATCAGGGGCCCGAGCCCTTCATGGTACTTTGGCTGGGCCGTGGCCGATGTCGAGCCGAGCGTGCGACCATGAAAGCCGCCCTCGAACGTTATGATCTTGTACCGCTCGGCCGGCGTATGGAGGCGGGTCAGTTTGATCGCCGCTTCGTTCGCCTCGGTGCCCGAGTTACAAAAGAACGCCTGCCCGCCGAAACTGCGCTCCGACAGTAATTTGGCCCACTGGCCCTGCAGGTCAATATGCCATGTATTTGGCACATGAATGAGCGTTTCCACTTGGCGCTGGACCGCCTCGACGACCGGCGGGGGGCAGTGCCCCAGCAGGTTGCACCCCCAACCTGGGAAGAAATCCAAATACTCGTTGCCCTCCGCGTCCCAGACGCGCGAGCCAACCCCCCGAACGAGATTCACTGGATACCGACCGTAGTTCGGAATCACGTACTTCTGGAACAATGTCACCGTATCCGCGGAACTCAATGCCGTGCGAGTGCTCACACAAGGCTCCTTTCCATTGCGTTTCCCACATGCGTCCGCCCTTGCCTGTCAAGGGCCACGCGGATCCGCAAGTAACTCATGATTCGGGGTCCTGGATAATCTGCGTCCCGACCCCCTTGGTCGTGTAAATTTCCAGCAACAAGGAGTGACGCAAACGCCCATCGATAATGTGGATCTTGCGAACGCCACGATTCAACGTCTCCAAACATGCCTCGACCTTCGGGATCATGCCCGACTCGACCGCGCCCCCCGCGATCAGATCGCGGGCCTGGCTGGCGGTCAACGAGTGGATCAACGAATCGGCATCGTCCTTTTCTCGACGTACGCCATTGACATCGCTCAGAAAAACCAGTTTCTCGGCGCCCAGTGCCTGGGCAACCGCGGTGGCCGCCGTGTCGGCGTTGACGTTCAGCTTCTGGCCGGTCTCGTCCACGCACATCGATGGGATCACCGGCACTTGACCCGCATAACAGAGGTTATCAATGACAGACCGATTCACGCGCGTCACGCGCCCCACATGTCCCAAATCCACCGGCTTCCCTTGATTATCCACCAATTCAATCGGTTCGCCGTGCAATACGTTGGTCGTCGCGAAACTCAAATTCATCGCCCGGCCGCCGAAATGCTCGATTAACTGTGTCAAACGCCGGTTCGTGTCGCCCGCCAAAACACGCTCGACAATCGCCAAGGTCGCGTTGTCCGTGTAACGACGTCCCATGACGAATCGAGGTTCGATTCCCGCCTCCGCCATTGCCCGACTAATCGCCGCCCCACCACCATGGACCACCACCGGCCGCATGCCGACCGTTTCCATGAAAACAATATCGATCAGCACGTGCCCTAGCGCCGTGTAGTCCTCCATGACACTACCACCGAGTTTGATCACGGTGACCTTGTCACGAAATCGGCGAATCCAACCGAGGGCTTCGATCAGCGTGTCAGCTTTGGCAATCGCTTCTTGCAATGCTCTACTCTTTCCTCAAGAAGGTCCTCGGCACGCCGGTCCGTACCGTGCGGGAAAACCGATCATTTTAGCGCGATTCGGTCGCTCGTGTCAACGATCCCGGATCCCCACTGGAAGCTGACGCCGCTTCCTGTCAAGATATGACAGGTTTGAGCCGTGCAGCCAACGCCCCGCGGAAGCCCTAGCGTGCAAATTCATGCCAGTAGCTGCGGGCAAACGGGGGGCAGGAAGCAATTAAGATTGACATAGCCCTCGTAATCTTCTCGCATATGAGAGTTCGCCATGGGGAATCGTTTGGGAATTGTTTTGGCGGCGGGTAAAGGGACGCGGATGAAGTCGGACCTGCCCAAGGTCCTGTTTCCAGTCGCCGGACGTCCGATGATCGAGTACGTCCTGGACGCCCTGCGTGCCGCGGAGATCGAGCGTATCGTCGTCGTCGTCGGCTATCGTGCCGATCTGGTCCGGGAGACGCTGAGCCCCTGCGACGATATCGAGTATGTTCTACAGGAAGAACAACTCGGCACGGGCCATGCCGTGAAAATGTGCCATGCCGCGCTGGCCGCGCACGATGGACCGGCGCTGATCGTCACGGGCGACTCGCCGTTGACCCAAACCGAATCACTGCTGGCGCTGCTGAACGACTTCGAAACCGATCAACCGGCCTGCGTCCTTGGTACGCTCCATAAGCCGGACCCGACCGGACTCGGCCGTATCCTGCGCGATGCCGACGGGCGATTCACGGGAATCATCGAGGAAAAGGACGCGACCGACCAGCAGAAACAGATCACCGAAGTTAACATGAGCACGTACGTGTTCGCACCCAAGGCACTGCTCGAATCACTCGAAAAACTGCAGAATGATAATCGGCAGGGCGAGTATTACGTGACCGATTGCCCAGGCATCCTTATCGCCGAGGGCAGGCGTGTGCGTGCACTTCCCGCGCTGAAACCGATCGAAGCGTTAAGTATCAACACGGTCGATGACCTGGCGATCGTCGAAGCCGAGCTCCTCAAACAGGGCAATTAGATGCGTGAACTAAAAATCTTCTCCGGCCAGGCAAATCCCACTCTGGCCGAGGATATCTGCGGGTTCTTGAATCTTGGGCTCGGGGCCGTTTCCCTGGGTAAGTTCCCCGACGGCGAGAACTTCTGCAAGATCGAGGAAGACGTCCGGGGCCGTGACGTCTACTTGATCCAGCCGACGTGTCCGCCGTGCAATGACAATTTAATGGAACTGTTGATCATGATCGACAGTTGCAAACGGGCCAGTGCGGACCGGATCACCGCCGTTATCCCCTATTACGGCTATGCGCGGCAAGATCGGAAAGACGAAGGTCGTGTGCCGATCACGGCGAAGCTGACCGCGAACCTGATCGTGCGCGCCGGTGCTGATCGCGTGCTGACAATGGACTTGCACGCGGCACAAATCCAGGGGTTCTTCGACGTGCCTGTCGATCACCTGTACGCCGCCCCCGTCCTCAACGACTATTTTCTGGAACGTGGCCTGACCGCCGACGACATCGTCGTTGTCAGCCCCGACGAAGGTAGCATCAAACGTGCGAGCGGCCACGTGAAACGACTCGGCGGGCGACTGGCCATCGTGGATAAACGGCGTGCGAGCGCTACCGAAACCAAGCAGGAAACGCTCATTGGCGGCCCGGTCGACGGCCGTGTCGCGTTGCTGTTCGATGACATGATTAGTACCGCCGGATCGATTTGTGGAGCCGCGGGTCTGGTCCATGACGCCGGCGCGCGTGAAATCCATGTCGCCGCGACGCACGGCGTCTTTTGCGGCAACGCCATCCAAGGCCTGCAAGACGCTCCGATCTCGAGTGTCGTCATCACCGACACCATTCCCTGGGACCCCAAAAAACTGATCCCGAAGATCCAGGTACGCTCCGTCGCCCCGCTGCTGGCCGAAGCCATCAAACGCATCCACCATGATCAATCAGTCAGCGCCATGTTCGGTGCGGCGGATGACGATTGAACGCCTCGGTTACGCTTAGCCGGGAGACTGATTCTGGGGCGATGAAAAGTTGGGGTTGACACGCTTGTTACAGCGACTGGATCGGCACCGGTTTTCTGCCGCTGTCGAGGTTGAATATGGCTTTCAGCCAAAGGACTCGATTGCAAATACCAACCTGGGGCGGCGGTCGCCCGCGGCTCCCTGTGTCCCAGGCTACGATGAATATGGCCTTTGGCCAAGGCGCTCGATAGATCCCTGTAAGGCCCCCATGGTTGACGGTTGACAAACGACTGGAAAAACCGGATTAGATTCCCAGGTTGCCACTTGCGCGCACCGTGCGCGCATGTTCTAGGTTGACATAGCGATTGTTTTTGGTAAAAGGAAATAGGTTGTCGAAGTCCTTCTGGATCGTGTACGGATCTACGAACCCCACTGGCCACTGCCAATTGTCACGAATGGGAAGTGACGTAAGCCGTTGTGTAGTAATC
>CAZSOG010000491.1:0-5029 GCA_964607555.1 uncultured Pirellulaceae bacterium
TACTCCGGCATGTTCAGCGAGTTCGACGAGCCGGGCACGTACACGATCGCCGCGACGTTCGATGGGAAGACCGGGCGGTCGCGCCGTTTCCAATTGGCGAGCGCGTGCAACGTTTACTTGCCGGTCTTGAGGAAGTGTCGCCACTGGCTCCAGCTACACCGATGCGGCGACGGGGGAGCGTTCTGGAACGCCACCGACGAAGGCAGTGTCGTCAACGGTCTCATCGAATACGCGAAGCTGCGGCCTGACGATACCGCACGGTTGGCGAACATCAAGACCGCCATCCGCAAGTACATGGACTTCGGAAGGGCGTCCGGCGGCGGACATTCGTGGCAGTGCGAGCAGAGTTCCCGGACGCGCGCCTCGCTTACCGGGCGGATCCGCCGACCGCCTCTGCCAGGATGTCGATCCCCTCGCGCAGCGCCGCTTCCGGGATGCACAGAGGTGGACTGATCTTCACGCTCGCTCCACCGTAACCGACCGGGGTGAACATCAACAGTCCCTTCTCCACGCAGCGTCGTACGATGTCCGTAGCACATTGGGGATCAGGTTCAATCCCGCCCGGTTTGACCAGATGTAAGGCCGCCACCAGGCCCCGCCCGTGGACCGCGCCGATATGTTGTGGGAATCGCCGGCCGATGCGGCGCAGTTCCGGTTGGAGTACCTGGCCGAGCACCGCCGCGTGTTCGACCAGCTTCTCCTGCTCGAGCACGTCGAGGTTTGCCAGCGCGGCGGCAACCGGCACTGGGCTGCCGCCATGCGTGCTGGTCATCGAACCGGGCAAATAGAGGTCCGACACAGCTTGATTGCGCACTCGGTTGCTTCAGACCCGGTGGTCAGCAGGAACACCTTCGCGAGCGGCTCGGGCGCCACGGCAGCCAGCTTCGTCACGAGCTTGGCGCGAACCTCCGACGGGAAGCAGTAGTTGAAAACCAGCCGCTGGTCGATCTGCCGCCGCATTGCCGCCAGGACTCCCGGGTGGGCATGCCCGACGTTGGTTACCAGGACGCCACTCGAAAAATCAATCCAGCAGTTTCCCCAGCGGTCACGCACCTGGTACCCGGTGGCGCGATCCCACACGACCGGTGGCTGGCCTCCCATCGATCGAGGCTCATGAGCACGCAACCGCTCAATGATCGAGACCGACTCGGGCACGGGCACGGGCGTGACGATCCGACGGTGGGCCGTTTCGACTTGCGCGACTGCGTGTGGTGTCAACGAAAACTCGGCCATGGCAAAGCATCCTCCATTGCATCGACCGGCCGACCCGGTATTTCGAGCCCCGGACTCGTTCATGCAATCCCATCACGCGCCGGCAGTGCCGCTACGGATGCCGGCGAACACCATGCCCTTTTCCTCGTGAGTGACCGTTCATTCCATCGATGTAGTTTATCATCTTGTGCCCATTAAAACGCGACCCGGTCTTCGCTTTATCGAGCGACGAAGACAATCACATCGGTCTGATGTTTAATATGACATGGTTTCCGCCCAGGCCTGGTTCGCGAACCACAAGATGCATGCGGCCGTCCGTATCGACAACCCGCTAAACAATGGCGCCATGATCAATGGCGCGATCCATCGGACCGCCCAAGAAGATCCGTTCGTCATCGTACTACCTTTCGCCACTTATTCGGCTGCCCTGTTTTCGCGATACCCGTGCAACACATTCCGACCAACATAACCTATATTCAGCCGCCAGACCAACATCCCACCATTTGGCAGTCAGGTCTTGGGCTCTGACCGTGGTCGAAAGGGGCCACTTGCGCAGCTTCTGTCCGCGCCGCCCGCACGTCGCGTCTGATTGACGCGGGTCGGCACTCGCCGTGCCGGTGCCGTCCGCGGACTGATGGCAAACGCATCACGGTGCTGTACAATGCACGCTGGGTGAACGAGTTGGTATCGAGTAAAACCGTGGGGAGGCGACCGATGTCTGGAAAATTGCGGGTGCGATCGTGCCGTTTAGCGGCGGTTGTGGTGCTGGCAGCGTGGGCCACTCTGGCGTCTGCCACGGATGAAACGTGGTTGCAGTTCAAGGGCGACGCGCGTCATTCGGGCGATGTGCCGGATCGGCAACTCAGTACACCCTTGGGGTTGGTCGGCGCGGTGCCTCTGACCGACGCGGTATTTACCGCTCCAGTCGTTGCCGACGGACGGTTGTACATTGTCGACGGTTCGGGTGTCGCCTACTGCGTTGACACTTCGTCGCTGGACGTGCTTTGGAAACAACCCACGCGTGGCGGTGCCAAGAATTGCAATAATGTCTCGTCGCCGGCAATCGCCGGGCGCTACCTTCACTTCGGCACGATGGCTGGATCGTATTACGTGTTGGATCGGTTTAGTGGCAAAGTCGTTCGTGAGATCCGCTGCGGTGAGCCGATTCTCAGCACGCCGGTGGTCGGCGATGGGCGTGTTTACTTCGTAACGCTTGGGGCACGTGCGTATGCGGTCAAACCGGACGGCACGATCTGTTGGTCGTGGGATTTCGTCCGTGAGAAACTGAAGTTCGGCGGCGATCGTTGGAATGGCGGCGACTGGGTCAAGTACAAAGGCAAACGGGTGAACTTCGAGGACCGATTCTGCTGCTCGCGCGACATTGCCCTCGATGGCAAGACGCTGGTCATACCCGCCGGGCCGTGGATGCTGTGGCTGGAAGACACGAATGATCGGCCGCGGCTGCGGGCGCGTTACCGCTGGCGCAAGGACAGTCCAGATCGTATCATGACCTTCGGGCTGAGCATCGGGCCGGACGGCACCGTGTATCGGCAGACACACCGCATTGATAACGGTGGCGAGGTCGAGGTGCTGCGTGTGCGGGACGGTCAAGTGCACGCGGGTTTTGTGCCTGGGACCGAGACCGCCGCCAGCCTACCCGGTTCGCTGAGCTTTTCGTCGGTCAGTGTTCGTGGCCGAACGGTGTACCGCTGCCGGCCGGAAGAAGGGTTCGGACTGTGCCGCCACGCGCTGGCCGAGGGCGCGAAGCGGCGGGCGCGGCCGCTGGGCGGATACCCATCAATTGCACCACCCATTCTGCTCCGCGATGTGGCGGTCCACGGCGGCTTGGACGGCAGTCTGTATGTCGTGCCATTGGATGGAAGTGGCAAGGTGTGGTCATTTCGGACCGCGTTCGGCAAGGCGATCACGGCGCCGGTGGCGGTGTGCGACGGCCGCGTGTACTTTGGGTGTGATGACGGGTACCTGTATGTGCTCGGTCCGGACGGCAAGGCACCGCTACCGACGAAGGACCTGGGCCTGGCGAAGATCCGCAGTCCGCTGCGGACTCGGTTCACCGACTCGAAGTACGACTGGTTCACCAGCTTTGGCAACTGGAGCAACACGAACTCGGCGGTGGAGCAGGGGCTGCAGCCACCGTTTCGGATCAACTGGATTCGCCGCTACCAGGGCACGGTCAAGGATTTTTCCACGTGCGGCGGCGGGCGGCTCTACACGCACACGGCCGAAGGGCAGATTTTCGCGGTCGAGCAGGAGACGGGCCGGCTGCTTTGGCGGCGTTACTTTCCCGGCGTGCATCTCTCCTACACGTCGCCGCTTTACTATCAAGGTCGGCTGCTGGTGCCGCAAGCGGGATTCACGAAGTGTCGCTTGCGTTGCTTGGATGCGGCGACCGGCCGGCTGTTGTGGGAGACGCCGTTCAGCGGTTCGCCCAGCTGGAATCGGCAGCAGCCACCGGTGGTGTACCAGGGGCTGGCCTTCTATGCGTTCAGCACGGGCAAGTACGCGGCGCGCAGCGAAGGCGACCGAATGCAGTGGCTTTTCGGCCACGGCGAACGGTCGTTTCCGGCGAACCAGCGACCGCTGGTGCGCGCTTATAGTCTGGAGACCGGCCGCGCGGTCTGGACCGTGGATCTTTCGAAATACGGCTCCGGCGGCGACGATGGCGGCCTGTGTCTCATGGACGGGACGCTCTACTATTCGTCCTACTTTGGCGGCTCAGCACGGCGTGCGGCCACCGGGTCACCGGGGGTCACGGCGGCGATCGAGCCGCGAACCGGACGCCTGCTCTGGGCCACGGACAAGTACGCAGTTTGCAGCGGCTGCACCATCTCCGGCAAGGATGGCCGGCTGTACCTGGGCGGCTACGCGCCCATGCCCGGCCGGCGCGATCGACGCGTGCGCTGCCTGGACGCACGGGACGGCACGCTCATCTGGGAGTCCGAACCGGTTGTGCAAGCAATCCATGTCGTGACCATCGGGCCCAAATTCCTGATCGTGGTCGGCCAGCAGCAGGACGCCTACTTGATCGACAAGGCGGCCGGCAAGATCGTCACCAAGCTGACCAAGTTCTACCGCTGCACGCGTCACACGTTTTGCAATCCGTACCTGCTGGGCGTGAACATGGACATCTTCGACACCGCGACCGGCAAGCTCATTTGGTCCGGGCCATCGGTCGACCCAAATGCGTGTGTCGGCTCGATCGTTTCGAACGGGCGCATCTTCCACATGACACAAGGCGGCGGCCTGCAACTTTCGCTCGTGTACGGCCTGGAGGCGGCCGGCAAGGTCCACGCCTCGCGGCGCGCGCCATAATCAAATGCGTGGACCTTGCCCGCATAAACCGTCACGACAATCTGGTTGCTGAGCATTCGGCGGTAGGAAACGAAGTCGGTCTTCTTGTCATCGCCCGGGAACATCCTCCAGATAGATGTTCAGGTGCCAGGTTTTCGGCGTATCCTTCCCCCGGAAATCAAACAGCTCATGGTCTGGGCCTCCCGCCGAAACCACGCCGGCGCCGAGAACCATCGCGACCAGTACGCAAACCGTGCATCTTGTCATCCTTCTTCCCTTTCGTGTTTCGAATCACGTCCGGTTTCAACGGCGCCACGGTCACATTTCGACAGAGGTGATGAGGGAACCCCTTCTGTTTCCGCACAAGTACTGAAGCCGCGAACCTACCAGGTCGGTCCGGACGCCTCCCGCCAGAGAATTGATGCCCGAGCCGTTGGCGGTAAAGAGGCACGCCGCCCGATATCCAGGTGGGCGGCAAAGGTAGGTCGGTTTTCCAAACCGACCG
>CAZSOG010000492.1:0-1444 GCA_964607555.1 uncultured Pirellulaceae bacterium
CAGGTGGCCGACTTACGGCGCCGCAGCAGATCGCTCATGAATAATCCGGGCTAGCGCGCTGCGGATCAGCGTCCTGCCCGCGCGGCGTCGTGGAGCGTCGCGGCGTGTGCCGCGCCCCCCACTTGTCCCGCGGCCAATTGGTGTTGCCGGCGGGGTACGGTTGGCGTTAATCTATGCCGCCCGGTGCCGCAACGACATGAGTGGCGCCGGTCGCCGCGACGGTTCAATGCTGGTCGCTGCCGTGTGGTGACGCATATATGTAACACATTCAAAGGACTCTTCTCGCGCAGGGAGCGACGCCATCATGCTGGACCGACGAATTCACATCACATGGCTTGTAACGCTCTTCGCGGCATGGTTCGCGTCAATCGATCTGGCATCGGCACAGGTCCGCGAGGCAGCGGTCGTGACCTCGGCCACGAATGTCCTGAACGAGTTTGTCAAGATTCCAAACCAGGGGATTCCGCGTTCGTTGTTAGCGCGTGCCGAGGGCCTGGTTATTATTCCGCACATGATCAAGATTGGGTTTGTCGCCGGTGGTCGGCGTGGCAAGGGCATCGTCGTGACGCGCGACCAGAATCGGGCGTGGAAGCCGCCGATGTTCGTCACCATGACCGGCGGCAGCGTCGGCTGGCAAGCCGGCATCCAATCGACCGACGTTGTCTTGGTGTTCATGACGCAGCGAAGTGTTCACGGGCTCTTGAGCGGCAAGTTCACGATCGGCGCGGATGCGGCCGCGGCCGCGGGTCCGGTGGGGCGGCAGGCGTCGGCCGCGACCGACGGGCGGCTGCAGGCGGAGATCTTGTCCTATTCACGCAGCCGTGGCCTGTTTGCGGGCGTATCGGTCGATGGTTCCATGCTGCAGGTCGATGCGGCGGCGAATCAGGCATACTACCGCAGCGCCGGGATGACCCCGGATGGCACGCCGATCGTCCCCAACGCGCAATTGCCCCCGTCGGCCGGCCAGCTCTTGTCGCAATTGGCGATCTACACAGGGTCGGCCGTTGCCGCGCCGTCGATGCCGCCGGTCGGCGCGCCAGCGCCGATCCTGCCCAGTGCCGGCCCGACCACCAGCCGCGCGCCGCGTCCTGGCCAACCGCTTGGTACCGCGCAACCCAACGCATCGGCCGCCGCCACGCCGCCGGCAGCCGGGCCACTGCAGATGGGGCCCCCGCCCACCAACACGCAAAACGATATCGATACCACGCGGCGTGGCCTGGCGGACGCGGCGGCCAAAGTCGGCTCGTTGCTCGACGAATCGTGGCGTTTGTACTTGGCGCTCCCCCAACAAGTGTTCACCGGCACTGCCCCGCCGCCCATGGATAAACTCGACACCGTGATCGAACGCTTTGATCGGGTTGCCAAGGACAGCCGGTACCGCCAGCTGAACGAGCGCCGCGAGTTTCAGCAACTGTATCAGCTGCTGCAGATCTACCGTCAACAG
>CAZSOG010000492.1:1544-5023 GCA_964607555.1 uncultured Pirellulaceae bacterium
CGAGCGCCGCGAGTTTCAGCAACTGTATCAGCTGCTGCAGATCTACCGTCAACAGCTCCAGCATGCCACCGCGCACTCCGGCGCCCGGCCGTAATGCAGAATCACTGCATGCCGGGGTCAGACTATTTTCTTTCTTTTCTGGTCCGGTCTTGCGGAATGATGTGGACTGGCCGAATGCGAATTCGGCTCGGCCGTGGGCCACGAGCGAAGCTGGTCGCGGCGGCCGACCTTTTCTATTGGTGAAATCCGTCTGATTCGTGGTCTCCGTCTTGCCTGAGCATGTGCGCGTCGTGCGAAAACGCCGGTCGATCGTAACACGCCGGGGCTGCCGTTGGTTGGCCAAGTGGCGCGGGACGCACCAGATCAATCGCGATCCGTAACCTATTCCTACTGGCGCGGACCCTCTATATTGGTTGCTTGGACCATCACCCACGCACGTCGTGCGTGGGTTTCCAAAACAAGCATGTCCGTGGTTCTTTTCACGCTGTCGAAAACGGTTGAGGCGCTTCTGTCCGCGTTTTTGTGAGGTTGTTCATCATGAGAAAAGTCGGTTTGACCCTAATGTTGTTTAGCTGTGTATGCTTGGTTGCCTGTGAAAAACCGCCGGAGTCCGGATACACGCCGCCGAAGGTCTCGGTGGCGGCGCCGCTGAAGATGGACGTTCCGGAGTACGAGTACTTCACGGGCCGGACCAGCGCCAAGGACTCGGCCGAGATTCAGGCACGTGTCGAAGGTTATCTGAAGGAAGTGCGTTTCCGGGACGGCGAGGAAGTCAAGCAGGGCGACACGCTGTTTATCATCGAGCAGGATCCGTACGAAACACGTTTGCTGGCGGCCAAGGCCCAATTGCAACAATCGCAGGCCAAGCTGAAGTTAGCTGAGGCGAATGTGCGGCGCGCACGGCAGTTGCTGCAGAAGAACGCGGTGACGGTCGAGGAAGCGGACCAGAAAGAGGCGGACGTGTTGATCGCCAAGGCACAGATCGCGCTGGACGAACAGCAGGTCCGTCAGGCGGAAATCGACTACAACTATACGATCGTGAAGAGTCCGATCGACGGCAAGACGGGCCGCCACCTGGTGACGCCCGGGAACCTGGTCGGCGTGGGCGAGAAAACACTTCTGACGACCGTCGAGAAGATGGACCCGATGGAAGTGTTCTTTGACATGCCACAGTCGATGCTCGAACGATTATTGAAGCGTTACAACACGGCGATTCGGGAAGCCCGGCAACTGGAGCCTCCCGCGGAACTCGGCCTGCCCACGGAAACGGGGTACACGCAGCGCGGCATACTGAATTTCCTGGACAACCGCGTTGACGAGGAGACCGGGACGATCCAGGTGCGCGCGGTGTTCGATAATGCGAAACGGTGGCTTTATTCGGGCATGTTCGTGCGGTTGCGGATCCCGGGGCCCGGTACCGAGGGGGCCTTGCTGGTCAAGGAAGACACGATCAGCACCGATTTGGGCGGTAAGTATCTGATGGTCATTGGCAAGGATGACGTCGTCGAACGTCGGTATATTGAGTTGGGCAGCGCGTACGGTGACATGCGGGTCGCGTCCCACTGGGACCCGAAGACGAAGACGGGTCTGCGGGAGCAGGACAAGTATATTGTCAAGGGCTTGTTACGTGCGCGGCCCGGCTTGCCGGTCGAGCCGGAGGTGATCGAAGTCAAACCGGAGCATGTGACGCAAGACGAATTGGAGGCTGCCGAGAATCCCGCGCAGGCACCCGCTGCGGCGCCACCGGAGGTACCATCCAAGGACAATTCCGCGTCATTACCGGCGGCTACGGGTCCAGCGGCCGCGCCACCGAAACCCGCAGGGTCCAACTCCGGCGCGAAAGCCGCGCCCGCCAAATCGGATTCCGCCACGAAACACTATTGAGTCCGCCACCGGGCCGCGTCTTCGGCCGCTTCGCCGGCAGCCGACATGGCAACGTCAACGCGATGTTCGCACGCAAACCAGGGCGTCAAGTCGCCGGTCGATTCCAAATATTCTCCTCTTCCAAGAGGTCCCGCTCATGCTAAGTCGATTTTTTATCCAACGGCCGATCTTCGCGTCCGTTATTTCCGTCGTCATCGTGCTGATCGGTAGTATTTCGATCACGCTGTTGCCGATCGAGCAGACTCCGGACATTACCCCGCCGACGGTCATGGTTTCGGCAAAGTACCCCGGTGCCAGCGCGGCGGTGCTGGCCGAAACGGTGGCCGTGCCGATCGAACAGGAGGTCAACGGCGTCGAGAACATGTTGTACATGAACAACAAGTGCTCGGATGACGGCACCATGGAGCTGACGATTACTTTTCAGGTCGGCACCGACATCGACATGGCGACGGTCTTGGTACAGAACCGCGTCGCCGTCGCGTTGCCGAAACTTCCGGACGAAGTCAAGCGTGAAGGCGTCACGACCAAGAAACAGTCCACCAACATGGTATTGATGGTGAACCTGCGCTCGCCGAACCAATCGTACGACGAGATCTACTTGAGCAATTACATGTCGAAGAACATTCGCGACGAGCTGGCGCGCGTGGATGGCGTGGGCGAAGCACGGGTGTTCGGGGCGAAAGACTATGGCATGCGGGTCTGGCTCGATCCGCATTTGATGAAGGCACGCCGCTTGACCACTTCGGATGTCGTCAGTGCGATCCGCGAGCAAAATGTCCAGGTCGCGGCCGGGCAAATCGGCGCCGAGCCGGCACCTCCGGGCCAGCAGTTCCAGTACACCGTCAAGGCGCTTGGACGCCTGAGCGACAAGGGACAATTCGAGAATATCATCATCAAGGTTGGCGCGGATGAACGCGTGGTGCGACTGAAGGACGTCGCACGCGTCGAGTTGGGCGCGCAGACCTACAGTTGGTCGGTCTCGCTCGATCAGAAACCGTCGATTGGCGTCGGTGTCTATCAGCTACCGGGTGCTAACTCGCTGGCGATCGCGCAGGGCATCCGGGCCAAAATGGATGAATTGGCCAAGAACTTTCCGGAAGACATCGAGTATGAGATTGCGTATGACACGACAACGTTCGTGACCGCGTCGATCGAGGAAGTGGTCGAGACGCTCATCATCGCGGTCATCCTCGTCATTTTCACGGTTTGGATCTTCTTGCAGGACTTGCGCACGACTCTCATTCCCGCGGTAACGATCCCGGTGTCGTTGATCGGCACATTCGCGGTCATGAAGGGCTTGGGCATGTCGATCAACACGCTCTCTCTGTTTGGGCTGGTGCTGGCGATCGGCATCGTGGTGGATGACGCGATCGTGGTCGTCGAGAACACCATGCGTCTGATTGATGAAGAGGGTCTGTCGGCCAAGGAGGCGACCGCGAAGGCAATGCGCGAGATCACCGGCCCGGTCATCGCGACGACGTTGGTTCTGTTGGCGGTCTTCATCCCAACGGCCATGATGCCCGGCATCACGGGCCGCATGTACCGGCAGTTCGCCCTGACGATTGCGACCGCGACCGTGTTTTCATCGGTGACCG
>CAZSOG010000493.1:0-5018 GCA_964607555.1 uncultured Pirellulaceae bacterium
TGACGTATTCGGGTGGCGGCCTGCAGGAAAGCCGACCGTCCACGTTGATGGGGCCGCTGACCCTGGTCAACGGCCGCGTTCGCTTGGCCGACCTGCCGAGCGTACCGGCCGGCTCCGGCTACGACACGATCAATATCTACCGGAATCTGGCAACGGACTCGGACTCCTATTACCTGGTGAGCGGCGGCTTGCACAGCGGTGACGGCTACACCGACGCACGGTCCGACGCGGTGATCGCGGATCCGGCCAATCAGCTCGACATGGATGGCCCAAAAATCACGACGGCCACGTTGCTGACCGATGTCATCAAACGCAACGGCCTGAACTACGAACACTTGTTCGAGGAAGGCGAACTCAGCTATACTGGGCGCAAAGGCGGCAATCTTCTGCAAGAAAAGACGTTCACGATTGAAGCCGACACGACGGTCGGGGAATACCTGCAGTTCCTGACCGCCGCGTCCGGCGTGCAGCAAGGGTCTTCCATCCCCGATTCGGAAAATCGGATCCCGGGCGAGACCGGGACCCTGTCACCCGGCGCCACGGTTACGTCCGATGGTCGCATTCGCATGGTGTCCAATAACGGCACGGCCAACGCGGTGGAGATTTCTTCATCGGCACTTCAGCTAACGACATCCGGTGGCACAACGTCCACTCCCAGCCTGGGGTTCTCGAGTCTACAAAGCGGGGTGGGGCAAAGCGCCGTGTCCGACTTCGTGGTCTATGACTCACTCGGCGTCCCCCTCGACGTGCGCTTGACAACGGCATTGGAGTCCCGCAATGGAACGACCACAACCTATCGGTGGTTCGCCGATTCCGGAGACAATGACCCGTCCGGTCCCGACCATGAAATCGCCGTCGGAACCGGCCTGATCTCGTTCGACGGCGAAGGCAACCTCATCGCGGCGAATGATCCGACCGTAAGTATCGATCGCCAGGATATTCCATCGACGCAACCCCTCGTGTTCAACCTGGACTTTTCGAACGTGTCGGGTTTCGCAACCGACACGAGCGAGATCGCGGCCTCGCGTCAGGACGGATCGGCGGTCGGGACCTTGACCAGCTATAGCGTCGGTGAATCGGGCCTGATCACCGGCGTTTTCAGCAACGGTATCTCGCGAACGCTCGGCCAGATCCGCATGGCAAGGTTCTCGAATCCCGAGGGTCTGGAACAGCGCGGGGATAACAATTTCGCTGTCGGCTTCAATTCGGGACTTCCGGTCGAGGGCGATCCAGGCGATCTTGGTCTCGGCAATATAGTCGCCGGCGCGCTGGAATTGTCCAACTCGGATATTGGCCAAAACCTGGTTGACCTGATGCTGGCGTCGACTCAATATCGCGCCAACTCGCGGGTCATTTCAACGTCCCAGCAGCTTTTGGATGAGCTGATGAATATACGACGGTAACTGAAATCATGATCGATGTTTGCCTGCGGTTGTCGTGAGCTTGCGCGACGACCTGCTTGAGGGTTTGGTCCCATGATCAAATTGACGCGTCTGGACGGCGAGCTGTTCATATTGAACGCGGACCTGATCAAGTATGTCGAGGCACGCCCCGATACGTTTGTCACGCTGACGACAGGCGAGCGCGTGGTCGTGACGGAAACCATGGATGAAGTGCTCGAACGGACCATCCGGTATCAGCAGGCGAAACGGTTGATTCCGGAACCGCGTGGGTCATGAGACCGGGTTGAATGACGTTTCCTGGCTGTTTGCGTCTGCGTGTCCTAACCAAGGACCACCGTGACCTGGAGATTTGCGTAAAGGGATTGCAGCATCATGGATATAGCAAGTGTCGTGGGTCTATTGGCCGCCGCCGGCTTGATCGTCGGTTCAATCGCGACCGGCACGGCGCCGTTCTCGGCGTTCCTTGACCTGCCGTCGGTGTTGGTCGTCGTCGGTGGTGCCGTCGGCGCGTCAATGATCTGCTTTCCACTCAAGACCATTCTCGGCATGCCCATTGTCGCGAAAAAGGTGTTCTTGAACAAACCGGAGAATCCGTCGACACTGATCGACCAATTGATCAGCCTGGCGGAGACCGCCAGACGTGACGGACTCCTGGCACTTGAAGGACGCGTCGATGAAGTGGATCACAACTTCATTCGGCTCGGAATCCAGATGGCCGTTGACGGGACTCGCCCCGAGGTGATCGAAGATATCATGCGGACGGAAATCGACGCGATCGCCACTCGGCATCGCGACGGCAAAGCGTTGATGGACCAGATGGGACGCTTCGCGCCGGCCTACGGCATGATCGGGACGCTCATGGGACTGATCATGATGCTCAGTGATATGTCCGATCCGTCCTCGATCGGCTCCGGCATGGCGGTCGCCTTGATCACGACGCTCTACGGAGCCATTGTCGCCAACACGTTCTTCATCCCGTTCGCCGAAAAATTGGGCTTCATAAACAAACAGGAACTTGTCAGCCTGGAGATCATTGTGCGCGGCATCATGGCAATCCAATCGGGAGAAAACCCGCGTGTGATCGCGCAAAAACTCGGTACCTTCCTGCCACCCAAAATCCGCGCGATCAAGGAGGCTGCATAATCATGGCACTCGAAGAGGAAGAAGAAATTGGCGTACCGGAATGGGTCGTCACATTTGGTGACATGATGTCGTTGCTGCTGACGTTTTTCATCATGCTGGTCTCACTGAGCGAGATCAAGGATGAGGAACGTTACCAAGCCATGCTCGAGTCGATGACGCAACGATTCGGATACGAATCGTCCATGGTCAGCCTGGCGCCCGGCACCGCTAAACCACGCAATGCCGCCATCGCCAAACTCGCGTCCGCCGGCCGCGCCATGCGCCAAAACACGGCGAACGGGGGCGACCGCGTCCAGGCACCGGTCGGCGACTATCCCCGCGTGCGCATCATTCGGCCGGGCGAGAAATCCAATATCGGAACGGTGATCTTCTTTCCCGAAGGGGCCGCCCAGCTTTCGGAGCAAAATAAGCGCGAACTGGCGACGGAAGCCCACCAAATGTTGGGCAAACCGCAGATGATCGAGTTGCGCGGCCACACCAGCCGCAGGCCGCTCGCCAAAAGCTCGTGGTTCGCGAACCATTGGCAGCTGGCTTACCAGCGCTGCTGGAACACGATGCGCTATCTGGTCGATGAACTCAAGATTGACAAGCGGCGGATCCGGATCGCCGTGGCCGGGACCAATGAACCCATGCACATCGCCAGCGATCCAAAGAGCATGCGTGAAAACTCGCGCGTCGAGGTCTACATGCTCAGCGAAGTCGTCAATGACCTGATGGGAACGCCCCAGGAGCAAGACCGTCGCTACGCGGACGCCGTCGCCCCCTAGCCCGGATGACTCATGTGGGTTGCCGATATCAGGGTGACCTTGGAAGCTGCAGTGGCTCAAACGCACGAATTCTTGGGTGTCTGGAATTCCGGCTTTAATTCGCCGGTGCTCACGTATTGACAATATGTTCCGCTGACGAATTGCCCTTCTCCTTGCATCTGCCTCGACTTACGGCCCCTCGCGACGAACTTCATGAATAATCCGGGCGGGTGCCGGGCACCACGGTTTCCACGGAGTTGGTCCCGCCGTTCTCCCGACGCGTTTGAGCGAACCCGGTGTTGCCCGCGTATCCTCGTGTGATCGCGGCCTGGTCACTACAATGTGGACAGACTTACGATGGAACGTTTCTGGTTTTAGCGGAATAAGAAGGAGGGGCAGCCATGGTATTGGGAATCAAGCTAACCGTTGACTTCGCGTTCAAGAAGGTTTTTGGGAGCCCGGAGAATACTGCGGCATTGATCGGTTTGCTCAACGCGATTCTGGAATTGGCACAACCGATCGAGCACGTCGAGATCCTCAACCCGTTCAGCTATCAGGAGTTTGCCGAGGACAAGCAGGTCGTGCTGGACATACGTGCCCGCGATGCCGCGGGCCGGTGGTTCAACGTCGAGATGCAGGTTGCGATCCACGGCGGGTTGTTGCAGCGGTTGGTCTATTATGCGTGTGAGCTCTATGTGGCGCAACTGACGGCCGGTCGGCCATACACGGAGTTGCGGCCGGCGATATCGATTTGCTTGCTGGGCAACGTGTTGTTTCGGGGTTCGGCCACGGCGCATCACCGGTTTCGGCTGATGGACCCGGTGGCAAAGCGCGTGGTTGGCGACGCGATTGAGATACACACGGTGGAGTTGCCGAAGTATAATCTACGGGAGGAGACGCTTGCCGCCGCCACGCCGATTGAGCGGTGGGTGTTTTTTCTTCTTTTTGCCGATCAGTACGAACCGGAGCGACTGCGGGAGCTGTTTCCAGAGGCAGCGTTTCGGTGTGCGGTCGCGGCAGCGGAGATGATCGCGTCGAAGACGGAGGATCGAGTGATGTACGACCAGCGTGAAAAGGCCCAACGCGACTACCTGTCGGCCATTGCCGGTGCGCGCCAGGACGGTTTGCAGGAAGGGCTGGAAAAAGGAATGGAAAGGGGAATGGAAAGGGGAATGGAAAGGGGTGTTTTGGTCGGGAAGATCCAGGTACTGCAGCAGTTGCTTGGGGAGGAACCAGATGCTGCCGCGAGTTTGCAGGGCAAATCACCAGAAGACCTGTCCGCTATGTTGAATGGATTGCAGGAGCGCCTGCGAGCACGGGGGCACTAGCTGGGAGGCGCGTGGTCGTGTTATGTTTCCGGGTATTTGCACCCATTCGTGTGGTTCGTGTCCTTCGTGGCTTGTTGTCGTTTGCAGTTTGAGCAAGAAGGTCGGCCTCCTTGGCTCAAACCAACATATACGCCCCTCCTCTCCCTGGGACGAGCTGCAGTTTTGAGAAAAATCGAAAAAAATCCGGACACTTCCGCCGTCAACTACGCATTTCTATGTAGCGAGCGAAGTGTCCAGCCGTTCTGAAGCTGGGCCATTACGAAAAAAAAGGTCGTTTCCTCGCCGCCCCATGTTGTCCAACCGCTTGGCGGCAACGCTGGATCGGGGGGCGGGAGAAGGGGGAAACTGGGGTCAGGTCTTGAGGAAGCCCGGCGAAATGCGGATGGGTCTGGGGAGCG
>CAZSOG010000494.1:0-5012 GCA_964607555.1 uncultured Pirellulaceae bacterium
CGGGAGGGCAGCCGAGTTGCGGGCGGCGGGTCGTGCAGAATCATACGTTCCAGCGAGCCGGGATCCGTCAGTTGGTTGGAGGCAACGCCTCGTTAGATTCTTAGGCTGCCAGATGCACGCACGGTGCGCGCATGTTTCCAAGCGAACAACGGGAGTGCTGCGCATGCGAGGCCGTACTTCGTTTTGGGTTGCGGGCGAAGCCCGCCTTAGGATTAGGATTAAGATTAAGGTTAGGAGGGACAATCGTCCGCCGCCGTACTCTTGCTCTCATGCTCCTTGCCGCGCACGACACTCGTATCAAGGAACACTAATCTTCACTGATCAACGCTAATGATACCGCCCTGGAAAGTCTGCAACACGCAACACAAATCCGGCGGGTCGTAGAAAAGTCGAAGGCATTTCAAGATGAGGTGTTCCGATATCAGCGAGAATTAGCGTCGATGAGTGTTCTTTTTGTTCTTGTCCGTGAACAGTTATCATTCTTCTGGCTTTTCGGTCGGCCACATGCTGCAGCGTCCACTGCCTCGTGAGTCACGCGCGCAGGCAGCGCGCCATCGGTTGAAACTCGATTGCTGACACCGAGCCGGCGCGGTATATTTTCGGAGAGCGTGGCCGGACAAAAGCATCTCTTGCGCAAAGGAGATTCATCGTGACCAACATGCTGCATCGCCGCGGGTTCTTAAGGAGATCGCTGATTGGCGGACTGGGCGCGAGCCTCGTGCCGCGCATCGTTTGCGGAAAAGAGAAAGACAGACCGCGTCCGTCGAGTCGTGTCGCATTGACCGCAGGTGATGACCGTGCGAACAATGTCTATCGTGGTCTTGCGATGCATCGCGACGCGATTACTCGGGCAATTGGCAACCGGCGAGTCGTGATCAAGCCCAACAACGTGAGCATCGACATCCAACTTGCCGCCACGCACGCCGATTGCATTGAGGGAATCCTGGAGTTTCTCAAGTCCATCGGTAAACTCGAAGGTGCTGTGATCGCCGAGTCGGCAGCGAATGGTCCGACCCTGGCTGGGTTCAGCAATTTCGGTTACATGCCGGTGGCGGCCAAGTACGGCGTGAAACTGGCAGATTTGGACCGGGACGCGACAGAGACGGTCTTTGTATTCGATGAAAAGGCCATGCGACCACGCGCCGTACGCGTGGCACGAACGATGTTGGATCCGAACAACTTCATTATCTCGGCAGCCAAATTCAAGACCCATGACCGGATCGTGGCCACGCTGTCACTAAAGAACATCGTGGTCGGCGCGCCGATCAAGGATATTGGCTTCCGGTGGGGCAGGGGGCGCGTGCAAGGGACGACAACGCAGAAGCCGCTCGTGCATGGCAGCGGAATCTATGCGATCAACTACAATCTGTTCGAACTGGCGCGCAAGTTACATCCGGATCTGGCAGTGATAGACGGTTACACCGGCATGGAAGGAAACGGCCCAACGGGCGGCACGCCGGTTGAACACCGAGTATGCGTCGTCGCGCCGGACTGGCTGGCTGCCGATCGCGTCGCGGTGCACCTGATGGGCATCGATTTCGACAAGATCGGCTATCTGAATTACTGCATGCAAGCGAACATGGGCCAGGCGGATCTGAACAAGATCGAGATTCTCGGCGAACCGATCGCCCGCCACGTCCACCGATATCGACTGCACGACAAGATCGAACGCCAGCTGGCCTGGATGACGCCTCCGCAACGGTCGTAGCATGCCCCGCCGGCGCGTCGATGTCGGGCGATACGAATTCCCTACGGGCACTCACTCACTGGCGTGAAGCTCCGCACAGGAGGAAAATGCCTGCCGGGGGTTGTCGCCACAGGCAGGCGTGCCAATAACGCGAATCGCGACGGCTCTCACTGGCGCTGGAAGCTCCTGCTTGAAAACCTGGCCATCGCGCAATCCGACCGCCTCCGTGGCCGTTGTCGCGGGATAGTCCGTCAATGTTGCGACGGTCTCCCATGCGCCGTTCTTATCGTGCCGGACTTCAATGCGCGGCTTGCCCTTACGGGTATCAAACCAGCCACCATCGTGAAATTTCCGCCCATGCACGAAGACGATGTGCCGTATCATCACCGGCTGATTCAACGTGACCGCGTACCAATCCTCGTCTTGGCGCGTGCCATCGAACGTTACCACGATCGACGTCGGGTCGCCGTCGGTGATCGATCCGTGCTGGTTTCCTGGTCGCGAACGACTCTCGGGCATGAAGGCTGTCGGTTCATCATTTGCCGGCAGATCGGCTCCGGGCGCCACCAACCAGACTTGGAACTGGCTCCCCTTGGCCCCCGCGTCGGCAAACGGCACGAACGTCGCCGCGTGCGGTTGGCGATTGCGGGGCGAACGAACCTCGCCGGTAAATGTCAGATGCGTGCCGTCGCCCTTGTTCAGAGCAAACGGCGGGTGATCATCCTCCTGGACAATACCGAGGATGCGAGGATTCTCAACCGATGGGTTTTGCTGCTGGTCGTAGGCCAATACGATCGGCCCCCACATCATGGCCGCGCGGCCGGCATTGCCATGCGCGCCGAGCACCAATCGCGGAACGAGATTCAACTGGAGCTCGATGCGATCGCCGTCTTTCCATTGGCGTGCCGGGATCCTGAGCCAGCCATTCTCAACGCGGCTGTCCTGTGCGACGGGCCCCGTCAGCTTCGGCCGACCGCCCCAGGGTGTCACACGTAACTGCAGTCCAAATCGCGTCGGCTGATCCATTTGCAACTGCAACGTGATTTTGCCGGACCGCGGAAAATCGGTCTCTTGCCGAACCGTGACAGCTTGACCGCCGAGCTTCGCCGTGACTCGCGAGGGTTCGTACAAGTTGATCGCCAGATAATCCGGATCGGTGCCTCGCGCCGGCTTCTTCAGGTACGTCTGCTGCGGTATCAGCGCTACGCCCCGGGGGCCACTCGACACACAACAGCTGATGCCCGGACCATAGTGCTTGGTGCCTTCCAAGGGTGTGAAGTAACACCATTCCGCGCCGTCCGGGCGCTGGGCCGCGGTCAGCTGGTTGTAAAAGGTTCGTTCCAGCTGGTCGCCGAAACAAGGCCTGCCCGTCAACCGCAGAAGCTGCATGTTCAACTGGACCCAGGTAACGGTGACACACGTTTCCATCGGGTGCGCGCTATACTGGTTCGGCAGATAATAGTCGTCACGAAAATGCTCGCCCTGGCTCGCGCTGCCCGTAAGATACAGACGTTTGTCAACTATGTCCTGCCACGCGATCAGTACCGGTTTGAGCAGATCGCGGTCGCCCGTGGCGCGTGTCAGCTCGCACAAACCGACCAGATTCGAGAGCATTTCATAGGCTTTCCCGTTCGCGGTCTCGTTGACGTGGCCCTTTTTCAAGAGTGTCGTTATGATCTTCGGACCGTTCGGCTCGTCCCAGGCGCGCGTCAAGTAGCGTGCGAATTCAAGGTAGCGTGGATCACCGGTGTGGCGATACAGCAATACCATGGGCTCCATCACGCTGGTGGCCGCCATGCCCACATGGGTCCCCGCATCGAGAATATCCTTCTTGCCCGGCCCAAACGTCTTGACCAGCAAGTCGCCCGCCTTGCGACACGCCTCGAGTGCCGCGGCGTTGCCGGTGAAGCGATAGTAGGTCAGCAAGCCGATCAGGCAGTACTTGTGCGACCACACATCCCAATCCGCGCCGCGGTAGAGCCCGAACCGTTTGTCCGGCAAGTACGTGCCAAGATAGCCATCGGACTCCTGCGCCTTGATCAGCGCGGCCGCGGCGTAGTCCAGTTTGCGCCGTAGTGCTGCATCGCCGGTGTACGCCCACGCCAAGACGGATGCGTGCATCCACTTGCCAATGTGCTCGCCAATCCACGGATGCGTTCCCGGCTTGTGGCGAAACCCGGCCAGCAACGGCTCCAAGTCCACTTTGAGCAACCGGTTCTTCTCGTTGACCGTGACGCGCTCGCCAAGCCACCCTTGTAGCTGTATGTCGCCGGGCGACAGTTGTTGCAGCGCGTCGGGCGCCCTGGCCGGCACGCGATAGGCAATCGGTTGAATGCCCGCCGCGCCGACGGGCCTGAATCCGGGCAGCCACATCACGCCACATATGAGCGGCACGACAAACCAGTGTGCCATGTGTGCGTCATATCGACAGATCATTTGGTGCTTTTTCTTTTTCATGTTTGCGGTAGCTCCGTTGCGCGGTTCGTGGCCAGAGAGCGAGAATTCGGTGCACATTGTTCGATCGTGGATGGATAGGAGTTAGAAGTTAGGAGGACAATGGTCGGGCTGTTGGCCGATGGATCGCAACGTAGTTCATGCGTCGGATGCGTGGTTGCCATCGGATCCGATTTGCACGTTGCGTGATCTTGATGCTCTGCACGTCCGCTTCGGGCACCAACGTGAACAACCTTCACACTTGGCCATCAACAGCCGTTTGACATCTCCAATTCTCGCCCAGTATCGTCGGCGATTCAAGAGGTCCGCGCGTCATGCCAACATCGCGTATTCGGCAGGTCGCAGCGCCGCGCCGTTGGCAGACGCGTCTCAAGACGGATTTCCAGATCTTCGCGACAATGTGTGTCGATTCATATTCTTTTCCTGTCAGGCCGAGACGAGTTACGGGGAATCAAACCGGGCGGTCGGTGGCAAACCATGAAGGCGGTGGCCCCCGTCGTTCTTGTACCGCGATTCCGTTCTTGCCCGGACAAATAAGGCATACGTGCCTGTGGCATCGCGGCCCCGGGCGCCCCCGCTTCTTGCTACAATAGGGAGATGCACGCAATTACACCGTCAACAATCGAGCTGATGTGTGGCGAATTGAACAGGCGTCCGGCACCGTCAATGACGATGGACAGGGATCGGCGACACGTCCCGGAACTGATCGCTGTTTTTCTCGCCGTGAAAACGGCTGTCGATGCACTCGGCGCGACCGCGAATTGATCCCGCGAGACCAAGCCATTCCCTCACCAGCCCGATTTGCTTTCATTTTTGGTAACTGTTCACGGACCAGAAGAAAAAGAACACTAATCGACGCTAATCCTCGCTA